>CAIVDG010000381.1 GCA_903904615.1 uncultured Acidimicrobiaceae bacterium
GCAAACCAAGCCCAGTTCGCAATGGAAGGCTGCCTCGACCGTCTCGCTGAGAAAGTGGGAATCTCAGGCTGGGAGATCCGTAAGCGCAACGTCATTCATCCTGGTGAGGTGTGGGGACCCGGACAGATTATGGATGACGGTTCTCTCGGTGCAGAAACATGCCTCGACACCATCAAGGCCGCCTACGACGAAGCCGTTGCCGCCGGCAAAGCAGTGGGGCTCGGTCTTGGTTTGAAGAACTCCGGACTTGGTAACGGGTTCCGCGAGGTCACACGTGCGGTCATTCATTTCTGTGCGGATGGCGTTGTAGAAGTGCGTCATGGCTGGACCGAAATGGGTCAAGGTGTCCACACAGTGGCACTCCAAGTTGCTGTAGAAGAACTCGGAATTGATGCAGCAAGCATTCGCGTCATTGTTGACACCACACGCCAATTGGGCTTCGGTCAAACCACCGGCAGTCGAGGCACGCTCATGGCAGCAGCCAGTGTGAAGAAAGCGTGCGAAGAGGCAAACACAGGTGGCCGTGCCGTCGGTGTCGACTACGTGGGTGAATATGTGGTCGACTGGACCCAACACCTGGGCGAGCCTGGAGTGGAGAATCCCACCATTCACTCTGCATTCGGGTACGCAGCACAACTTGTTGTGATGGACCCCGCTACGCAAGCAATAGAAAAAGTTGTCGCTGTGCACGACGTAGGCAAAGCAGTAAACCCCACGCTGTGCGAAGGACAGATTGAAGGCGCAGTCCACATGGGTCTTGGCTATGCACTCACCGAAGACTTCCCTTCGGACGAGAATGGTTTCCCCACGAACATGACTTTGCGCTCACTTGGCATCTTGCGTCCAAAGGATGTTCCACCCATTGACGTTGTCATGGTGGAGTGCCCACAACCGCGCAGCCCGTATGGCATTAAGGGTGTGGGCGAAATTGGACTCGTGCCTACTGCGCCGGCCGTTGCTGCTGCTCTTCACGCAGCCGATGGCATCTGGAGAACCCAATTGCCAATGAAACCAAAAACTGACGATTCAAACGACTAACACACGTCTTCAAGGAGAACACCATGTCAAGCCCAGCAGCCATTTACTTGCAGGACGCACACCCCATTGCCGAAGGTATGGAGTACACGAAGTACGCCGAAGAAAAAGGATTCGAAGCGGTGTGGCAAGCCGATAGTCGACTTGTGCGCGATGCAATTGTTCCGATGTCCGCCTTTGCAGCTGTCACCGACACCATCAAGATTGGTTCTGGCGTTGTCGACTGTTGGACACGAAACCCTGCACGTCTCGCAGCAACGTTCTCCACTCTCGACGATCTTGCACCAGGACGCGTCATCTTGGGAATTGGAGCATGGTGGGATCCGTTGGCTGCAAAAGTTGGCGTGTCACGCGCAAAGCCACTTCGTGCAATGCGCGAAATCATCACCGCTGTACGCGGGCTGCTCGCAAATGAAACTGTCACCATGAATGGTGAGTTCGTACACCTTGACGGTGTGGAGCTTGATTACGTGTATCAAGAACGTCGCCCAAAGGATGTTCCCATCTACTTGGGCGCAACGGGAATGCAAATGATGGAGTTAGCTGGCGAAATTGCCGATGGCGTTGTACTGAACTATCTGGTTTCTCCCGACTACAACAAGACGGCAATTGAAGCTCTCGCGAAGGGTGCAGATAAAGCGGGTCGCAAATGGGAAAGCATCGACCGCCCTCAGTTGGTGGTGTGCAGTGTGCATGAAGACCGCAAGACCGCACTTGACATGGCACGTCTCATGGTCACTCAGTATCTCGGTCAGCAGCCACACATCATGAAAGCCTCGGGA
>CAIVDG010000382.1 GCA_903904615.1 uncultured Acidimicrobiaceae bacterium
GCACCTTGCTGCGGTGTGAAACTGATGGTGAAGTTGCCTGGGTCATAAATGGCGGTCGGTGGAATGTCGACCTGTTGTCCGGGCTTCAACGAGTTGCCTTGAGACG
This sequence comes from uncultured Acidimicrobiaceae bacterium, assembly GCA_903904615.1. GTDB lineage: Bacteria > Actinomycetota > Acidimicrobiia > Acidimicrobiales > Ilumatobacteraceae > UBA2093. The sequence goes on from CAIVDG010000382.1 coordinate 107, forward strand.
CCAGTTCGTCGAGGCGGGTGGTCGTTAGCTCAATTCCATCGATCACAAGACTGGCTTCGTACCCCTCAACGAAGTCCACGAAGATCTGGCTTTGCTGCAACACCTGATCGCCAGGACCAGGGGTCATCATCTCAATGCTGGCTGGCAGGCGCTGGGCCTCGCGACCCGTGATGCCTGCTCGGAACCCGAAAAAGGTGATGGTGAGGCCCACGGCCACTCCGGCGCTCACCAGGAGATTTTGCTTATTTATTGGGCGTTTCACGGCTCCATTCTCGCCGAAGAATGCCCTCGATACACCTCTCCAAGCGTCACACGCTAGGTTCTCAGGGGTCATGCGAGACCCAGAGAACATGCCCGGCACCGTCCTTGGTGGGCGCTACCAGCTCGACCAGTTGAGGCTTGAAGCCCAATCCATGTCGGGCGTGATGTTGTTTGACGCCACTGACTTGTCCTCCCAAGCCGAAGTTTCGGTACGTGTAGTCCCCGTAGAGCGCCTCATCGACCCCACACTTGGCTCCACCACCCCAGCCGATGCCGAAGAGGCATTTGAGCGCCAGGTAGACGTGGCATCCAGTTTGCGCCACCCCTGTATCGAGGCCGTCCTCGATCATGGCGACGCCATTTTGGATGGCGAGAAGTATGTCTATTCCGTTGGCGAGCGTCTCGGTGGGGGCTCGCTTCGAGAGTTCCTCGACCGTGGACGCCGACTCACACCATCTCAGGCACTCATCGTCGGCGTTGACATTTGTCGTGCACTCGACGCAGCAGCCAAGCAGGGAATTACCCACGGCGATCTTCGCCCCTCGCGTTTGGTCTTTGGTCTCGATCGGCGAGTTCGCCTCGTTGGGTTTGGTGCCCCGCTTCGCCCACTCGATTCCTTGGGTCTTGAGCAAGCAACATACGCAGCACCCGAGCTAGCCGAAGGTGGAGCACGCGGAGCATCATCCGACGTGTACTCACTGTCGCTCATTCTCATTGAAGCAATGACAGGCGATGTGCCGTTCGCTGGCGACACCGTTGCAGCATGTTTCGCAAATCGTTCTGGCAAGTTGCTTCCCGTGAACGCAGACTTTGGCGCGCTCGCACAAGTTCTTGAACGCGCCGGACGTCCCGATGCAACCGAGCGTTTCTCTCCACGTGAGATGGGAACTGCGTTAGTACAAGCAGCCGAGTCAATGGCGCGCCCAACTCCTATCGATGTTGTTGGTGGTGGATTGTTTGACGAAGCAATTGCCGAACCAATTGCGGCTCCCGTATCAACAGAGCCAGAAGTACTTCAGCCAGTTCCGAACATTGCGCCGAATGAACCAATTCTCATCCGCACAACACCAAAGACCGACACCACTGGCCCAATTGCAGTGTCACCAGTTGTCGACCCCACCGATCCAACGGGTACACCGCTCACAATCGGCGGCGACGACACCGGTCCTATTGCTCTCGATGCAGATTCGTTGCGCGAACTTGCTGCCGACGATCCAACAACTCAAGTAGTGCGACCAAAGAAACGTTGGGGACGCCGCATTGGAATTCTTGCTCTCGTCATTGTGCTTCTCGCAGGTGGCGGAGCGGCTGCTTACTTCACGGTGTTGAATCCGAAGAATCCAGTTCCACAACTCATTGGTCTCACTGAAGCGGAAGCTCGTAATCAGGTCTCGCAATTTGGTTGGGGCGTCAGCATTGTGAAGGAGCGCAGCGACGAAGTGGCGGCTGGGCAAGTCATTCGCACCGACCCAGTTCTTGGATCCAACTTGGCCAAGCGTGACTCACTCACGTTGGTTGTCTCCGAAGGCCCCACCTTGTCAGTTCTTACCGAACTCACTGGCCTCACTGCTGATGCAGCAAAAGCACAACTTGCAGAACTCGGACTACAGGTAGCGCAAGCCGATGTCCCAGACGAAACAATCCCTGTTGGTGTGGTTATCTCGTGGAGCATTCCCGATCAACCAACCTTGAAGACAGGCGACTCTGTAGTGAAGGGAACCTCTGTTGCAGTCAATGTTTCCAGTGGTCCAGCGCTGCGTGATGTTCCCAACCTTGTGAACACCACGGTTGCAGAAGCCACCGCGAAACTCACAGAGATGGGTCTGCTCGTGGTGGAAGGTCCGCAAGCAGGTCACCCTGAAATTGCTGCCGGCAAGATCTCGGCGCAGGTTCCTGCAGCAGGCGAAAAGCTTGCACGTGGCGGCACGGTCACCATCACGGTGTCTAAGGGACAAATCACCACACTCATCCCGACCATCTACGGAAAAGACTTTGCCACGGTGAAGCAACGCCTTGAAGGAGCCGGAATGGTGATCGGCAAGGTCACGGGCAACAAGAACCGCGGTCTCAAATCAGCCGCCATTGACGGGAAAGTTGTACGCAATTACGCGCGCGTGGTGGTCGGTAAGACAGTCGACCTGACGTTCCCCTAATCTCGTGTTACTCGGCGATTCATCGCCACAGTGAGAGGGAATAATCATGGGTGCATTAGACGGACGCGTAGCAATCATCACGGGTGCGGGGCGCGGTATTGGCCGTGAACACGCACTTCTCTTTGCCGCAGAAGGCGCAAAGGTTGTTGTTAACGACCTCGGCGGAGCCAACGATGGCACCGGTGTAGATGCAACTCCTGCGCAACAAGTAGTGAATGAAATTGTGGCTATGGGTGGCGAAGCAATTGCCAACTACGACAACGTTGCCGATTGGGAAGGCGCACAGCGCATGGTGAATGCCGCTGTAGAAACCTTTGGTGATTTAGACATTCTTGTGAACAACGCTGGCATCCTGCGCGACCGCGTGTTGGTGAACATGTCGGAAGCAGAGTGGGACGCAGTGATTGCTGTTCACTTGAAGGGACACTTTGCACCATCACGTTGGGCCGCTGCATATTGGCGCGAACAGCACAAGGCGGGAAGCACACGTCCACGCAACATTGTTCACACATCGTCAACTTCCGGATTGTTCGCAAACCCAGGTCAGGCAAATTACGGCGCGGCGAAAACAGGTATTGCAACGTTCAGTCAGATTCTTGCGAAAGAGTTGGTGCGCTACAACGTGAAGAGCAACTCCATCGCCCCCGCTGCACGTACTCGTCTCACCGAAGCCACACCAGGCCTCGGTGACAGAATTGCTGCACCAACAAATGCTGCGCAGTTCGATGACTGGGATCCCGCAAACATCTCTCCGCTCGTTGCATATCTTGCGTCTGCCGATTGCCATTTCACGGGTGAGACCTTCTTTGTGAAGGGTGGAGAAGTCACGCGTGTGCGCAGTTGGGAACGTGCAGAGACCGTCGAACAAAATGATCGTTGGAAAGTGTCCGAACTCACAGCAGCCATGAAAGATATGGCCGCAAAGGTGAACAAGTAGGGCACTACCCTCGGTAGTCCCCCCATGAACCCCCAGAAACGACACCAGGAAGAACTCACTCCGCACGGCCGTTCCACCATCACGGTGGAGCAGGCAGGTGTAGACGAAATCTCTGTCGTCCCGTGGACTCAAATGATTCCGCGGCGTCTGGCGCGCAAGGTGGGCCTCACTCGCAAGTGGGCCACGTTCATCGTGGTGCTGGCGGGTCTCTTCACAACAAGTTCCACCATCACGGTGTTGGTGGTATCTCTCGAGACCATTGCGAAAGATTTGAACTCGTCGGTGAGTGTTCTGAACTGGTCAATCACAGGCCCCATGTTGGCGTTCGGCGTTGTTGGTCCGGCGTACGGAAAAATTGGTGACCTCTACGGCCATAAAAAGGTCTATGTCTTTGGTCTGCTCTTTTCTGGAGTCTTTGCGCTGGCAACAGTGTTTGCGTGGAACGCGCCGAGCATGGTGTTCTTCCGCTTAATGTCCGCCGTCTGTGGTTCTGCAACTGGCCCAGCAGCTATGGCATACATCAACCGTTTGTTCGATCCACAAGAACGTGTTCGCCCTATGGGTCTGTGGAGTTTTACAACAGCTGGTGCTCCCGTGCTCGGTGTTGTTTTTGGCGGACCACTGGTGGAGAGCATTGGCTGGCGAATGATTTTTGTCATTCAGGCGCCGCTTCTGTTGGGCGCATCGCTTCTTGCATGGAATCTATTGCCACAGACCAGCCGAATGAAGAATGTGAAGTTCGACATTTGGGGTTCAGTCACACTCGGATTTGGTGCAACGTTCTTGTTGTTCACCATTAACCGTGGACATTCATGGGGCTGGACATCTCCCGCCATCCTTGGTCTTGGCGCGTTCGCCATTACGTCTCTGTGGGTGTTCATTCGTGTTGAAAAGAAAGTGGAAGCCCCGCTGTTGCCGCTTGCGTGGTTACGAAACGGAAACATCGTTCTTCCTATGTTGATTCAGGCACTTCTGAACTTTGCATACATGGGCGGATTCATTGTGGTCCCACAAATGTTGGAACGTGGGCTTGGTATGACAACAGCACACATTGGTCTGCTCGTTATCGCCCGACCTCTCACGTTCTCCATCATCGCGCCACTTGCAAGTTTCTTTACTATGCGTGTGGGCGAGAGAGTGTCGGGCGTTCTTGGTGCTACCGGAATTCTCGGTTCGATGATTCTTCTCAGCACTATCCGTGGCGGAGCATCAGACTTGCTGGTCATCATCGGTTTGGGTTTGTCCGGACTTGGCTTTGGAATTGCTGGCCCAGCGCTCACGGCACTCGTATCAAACGCAGTGGATGACGACTCTGTAGGTGTCGCTGGAGCCATGCAGCAGTTACTGAGCCAGATGGGTGCGGTTCTTGGTTCAACCGTCATGATTTCCATTCAGGAAATGACATCGGGTAGTGGTCTAGTAGAGAGTTACTCGTACGGACTTTTGGCCGGTGCTGTCACTGCAATTGTGGGTGTGGTGTTGGCTATGAAACTCACGCCAACAGACAGAAGTATTCAGCACGCAAATTAGGCGGTGATGCTCTTTATTTCTGCTGCTACAACTGCGGCGGTGTCTGTTTGAGGAATTGCTGTTTGCATCAGCATTAAGCGAGTGATGTCGCCCTCTACCTTGATGCGACCTTGCATGAAAGCTTGCATGCTGGCTGTGGGGTCCTGGTCGACGAACAATTGACGCGCGGTGTCGTAGTCGGTGGTGACGGTGAGGTCAGCTGCATCGAGTTCGCCAAGTTCCATATCCAACGTGCCAGACGAAGTGTCGATATAGGCCTTCACGGTCCCATCACCAAAAGGCACCTTTGTGGTGACCACGTTGATTCGCACCACAGCATCGATGCGGGGGACGTCTCCGGCGTACCTGTGACGAATGTCGCGGGCTGCCTCAATCCACTGATCGGAGAGAAATGCGTGGCTCATAGTGTCCTTTTGTGAACGGTTCTTTACGGATTGTCAAACGACGTCGCAATCTACGACGCTAACGGCGAGAATTGACCAATGGCACGAATTTTGGTCTCTGAAGAACTCGCCGAGGGCGGCCTCAACAAGTTGAGGGCTGCGGGGCACGAGGTGGACGTTCAGACTGGTTTGTCTCCAGAGCAACTGCACTCCGTCATCAAGGGCGCACACGCACTTATCGTTCGCTCTGCAACGCAAGTTGACGACGCACTTCTTGCTGCCGCTGATTCGCTCATGGTGGTGGGTCGCGCCGGAGTTGGATTGGACAACGTCGATGTTGAATCGGCAACACGTCGTGGAGTCATGGTGGCCAATGCGCCCGAGTCAAACATTGTGTCGGCAGCAGAACACACCATGGCCATGTTGTTGGCTGTTGCGCGCAACGTGCCGCAAGCACACGCTGCACTCACACAAGGTCGCTGGGAGCGAAGCAAGTGGGAAGGCGTCGAGCTGTTCGACAAAACACTTGGCGTTGTGGGACTTGGTCGTATCGGAAAACTGGTTGCGCAACGCGCTGCAGCATTCGGTATGCGCATTGTTGCCTTCGACCCATTTGTGTCTGAAGAACGTGCACGTGCAATGAATATTGAATTGCTTGAACTGGATGCATTGGTGGAACGTGCCGACTTCATCACCATTCACCTCCCAAAGAACAAAGACACGGTGAATTTGTTCAACGCGGACATGTTCAAGAAGGCAAAGTCCTCTTTGCGCATCATTAATGTGGCTCGTGGCGGAATCATTAACGAAGCAGATCTTGCAGACGCAGTGAAGAACGGTGTCATTGCTGGTGCTGCGTTGGACGTGTTTGACAAGGAACCAACCACAGAATCTCCGTTGTTTGATGTTCCGGGAATTGTCGTGACACCACACCTCGGTGCCAGCACAACTGAGGCGCAAGATCGCGCTGGTCTCGACATTGCAGATCAAATCACGCTTGCATTAGCCGGAGACTTTGTTCCGTATGCCGTGAACATCTCTGCAGCCGACGCAAATGAAACTTTGAAGCCGTACTTGCCTCTTGCAGAGCGCTTGGGCCGACTGTTCTCGTCTGCTGCTGAAGCAAACATTTCTGAACTTGAAATCATCGCTACGGGCGAGATTGCTGGTTACGACACACGCATCCTCACGTTGTCCGTCTTGAAGGGATTCTTCTCGGCACGTCATTCCGACGCGGTGACGTACGTGAATGCTCCGCAAATTGCTGCCTCGCAGAACGTGGCTGTGAAGGAAACCTTGGTGTCAGGTGCCGGGGCAAATAGCGACTACGTCAACCTCATTACGTTGCGTGCTGGTTCGCACAGCATTGCAGCAACGTTGGTAGGGCCGCGTCGTCAAGCACGCATCGTCATGGTGGACGACCACATGACCGACGTTCCACCGTCTGAGCACATGCTGGTAGTTCGCAACGACGACCGTCCGGGTGTTATTGGACTCGTGGGAACACTGTTGGGAACACACAATGTGAACATCGCAGACATGGATGTGGGTCGTTCCGACCTTCCGGGTACTGCACTAATGGTGATCTCACCAACGGCAGAAGTCACCGACGAGGTGTTGGCAGAGCTGCGCGCTCAGCCAGGCATCATTGAAGTGACCTCGCTGTACGCGTAAGGCTTTTAGCGAGCGGCGTTCAGGGCGTCGCGAGTTTCTTTAGCCACGCGCGCTGCACCTTCAATGCCGCCGTCTGCGTACAAGATTGCGCGCGATGAGTTCACAATGAGTCCGTTGCCCGTAGAACTTGCGCCATTCGAGACAACCTGAGCGGGGTCTCCGCCTTGCGCACCAACGCCGGGAACAAGTAGCGGCATGTCGCCAACAATGGCACGCACTTCTGCAAGCTCTTGCGGATACGTGGCGCCGACAACTAGTGACACGTCACCGTGTTGCGACCATTCGTTGGCTGCCCGTTGTGCAACGTGTTGATACAACGGTGTTCCATCAATGAGTTGCGACTGAAATTCACCACTGCCAGCGTTCGATGTGCGGCACAAAACAATGGCGGCTCCATCGGGATGTTCTAGGAACGGCTGAATGGTGTCGCCACCCATGTAAGGGTTCACGGTGACTGCGTGTGCGCCGTAACGCTCGAATGCTTCACGCGCGTACATCTTTGCGGTGTCGCCAATGTCGCCGCGTTTTGCATCGAGGATGAGCGGAATAGTGGGGTAGGCCTCACGGATGTACTCACAAATTGCGAGAAGGTCGCATTCGGCAGTGATGGCGGCGAAGTAAGCGATCTGTGGTTTGAAGGCGCACGCGTATTCAGCTGTTGCGTCAACAATGTCTTTCAGAAAGAGAACAATGCCGTCTTCGTGATGGTGATACTCAATGGGGATGCGCGCTTGGTCGGGGTCAAGACCCACGCACAACAACGAGCCCGATGCGTCCCAGCGTTGCTCAAGAAGTTCGCGAAACTTCAATGTCACTCTTCGATGGTGATGGCTGCTGTGGGGCACATGTCTGCCGCTTGACGAGCAAGATCGGCATTCGCACCTTCTGGGTTCTCTTGCAAGATGTAGAGGTATCCGTCGGAACGTACTTCGAATACTTCGGGAGCAATTTGCGAACATGCACCGGTTGAGGCACACACATTGAAATCGACAACAACTTTCATGACACCCTCCTTGGGTTCGTTCCCAAACTAGTTCGTTGTGTGGCGTTCGTATGCGCCAAGAACCGCACGGAACGATGCCGAGATGATGTTGGGGTCGCTACCAACGCCCCAGCGAACGTTTCCGTTGCCGTCTGTGGTCTCCACATACGCCACCGCTGTTGCTTCAGAGCCTTGCCCCATGGCATGTTCGGCATAGTCAACTACATCGATGGTGACGCCCAAGCCCTCGCACACCGCATGAACAAATGCATCAATCGGGCCGTTTCCTTCGCCGGTGATGGTGATGTGCTGGCTATCAACAATGAGTTGAGCGGTGATGTTTGTGGTGCCCGATACCGAATCGCTCTTCAGTTCGTGGCTGTGTAATCGAACGCGAGGCGTCTCGGGGAAGTACTCGCTAGAGAAGGTGTCCCAGATGATGGTGGGGCTGACTTCAGTACCAGAGTCTTCCGTGATGTTTTGGATGGTCTTTGAAAATTCAATTTGCAGACGTCGCGGAAGATCGAATCCGTGTTCTTCTTTCATGATGTATGCAACGCCGCCCTTGCCGGACTGGCTGTTCACACGAATCACCGCTTCGTAATTGCGGCCCACATGCTTTGGGTCAATAGGCAAGTATGGAACACCCCAGGTGTCGTAGTCCTTTGGCAGCGCTTCAAAGCCCTTCTTGATGGCGTCTTGGTGACTGCCCGAGAATGAGGTGTACACCAGATCGCCAACATATGGATGACGTTCAGGGACAGGCAAACGGTTGCAGTACTCGGCCACACGACGCAACGCATCAATGTTGGAGATGTCAAGTTCAGGGTCAACGCCATTCATGAACATGTTCATTGCAACGTTGATGAGATCGAGGTTGCCGGTGCGTTCACCATTACCGAACAAGGTTCCCTCAACACGGTCAGCGCCTGCCATGATGCCGAATTCAGCAGCTGCGGTGCCGGTGCCTCGGTCGTTGTGTGGATGCAAAGAAATGATGACGGTGTCACGATTCTTGATGGTGCGAATGAACCATTCAATAACGTCGCCGTACACGTTGGCGGTGTAACACTCAACAGTTGCAGGCAAGTTCAAAATGAGTGGGTTAGTAGTTGTTGGCTGAATGATGTCCATCACTGCTTCGCACACTTCAACGGCGTAGTCCGGTTCGGTCAGCGTGAAACTCTCGGGGGAGTATTCATAACGCAAGTTGGTGCCAGCCAACATCGGCTCGAATTCTCGACACAACTTTGCCGCCTCAACCGCAATTTGCTTGATGCCATCTTTGTCCAGTCCAAACACCACACGACGTTGCAGTGGGTTGACGGAGTTGTAGAAGTGAACGATTGCGTTCTTGGCACCTTTCAAACATTCATACGTGCGCTCGATGAGCTCGGGACGGCACTGCACCAACACTTGAATGGTGACGTCATCGGGAATGAGGTCTTCTTCAATGATCTTTCGAACAAAGTCGTAGTCCGGTTGGCTAGCGGAAGGGAACCCCACTTCAATTTCTTTGAAACCCATGTTGACCAATGCTTTAAACATGCGCAGTTTGCGTTCGGGGTCCATGGGGTCAATGAGAGCTTGGTTGCCGTCGCGAAGGTCAACGCTGCACCACATGGGTGCTTTGGTGATGGTGGTGTTCGGCCATGTGCGGTCTGTAAGAACAACAGGAACCCATGGCTTGTACTTGTCGAAGGGCATCTGCTTCGGAGTCACGTTCTGTGGTGGCATTTCTGGTTCCTTTGTGGGCGAGTGAGTGGAGTGTGGGGGCTGATTCGGGCAAACAAAAAACCCCCTGCCTGGGCAGAGGGTTTCGACAGCAGCGATATTCGGCTGCTGCCGTTACATAAGGAGGAGGAGGCTGGAGGACAACGTCATTGCTGGTCAGGCTATACGCCAAAGCGGCCGAGCGCCACCCCAAAGGGCGCAGCGCCCGGCCGTTCGTACTTTGTCTATGAAGCCTTAGGCGTCGCCAACAAGGAAGTTGCCGAACTGCCACGGATCGCTGGGGTCCAGCAGGTCTCCGTGATCGGCCCATTTGTTGAAAATGTCTTTGCGGCTACGAAGCGGAGTCCAGTCGGTCGGTCCGGAGAACTGTGTTCCTAGGTATGGCCGAGCCTTTTCCAAGATGTATTCGTGCGGCAAGTCGTCGGGCACGCAGAGTCCCTTGTTCGGCTCGTCAATCATCCACTGAATGGCCGACACGATGGACGCCGCCACTTGCAATGTGGTTGCACTTTGGTGAGGGAGAATCGCGCGCGCTTCGTCAATAGACAGAAGTGAGCCTGTCCACCATCCGGTGAAGTCGTGACCCAAAAGCAGTACACCAAGTTCGTCGCGTCCGCTGATGATTTCATCATTCAACAAACGTTGTTTTGGCTGCATCTCCCAGTCACGCATCTGCAATTCACGAACCGAAGCAATTGCATCGTTTGATGGGCAGTACGCATAGTGAACGGTGGGTCGATAAATGTCGACACCGTTTTCATCGCGAACAGTGAGGTGATGACACATGGTGTACGCCTCGCCATGACGAATAACCATGCCGTGTGTCTCTCCACATGGCACCCAGGAACGCACCAAAGTGTTCATGCCGGGTTGCGCAATACAAATTTGATTGCTGGGGCCGTCGTCCTCGTGCTTATATGCGCGAGGAGGGAGACGCTTTTCGTGTGTTCCCCAGCCAAGTTCTGCAGGTGCAATGCCTTCTTCGTAGAAGCCATCTACAGACCACGTGTTGACAAACTCGTTCACTTCTTTTGGCTTGTTCGAGATTTGCGTATCGCGCTCTGCAATGTGAATCACTTTGGTGCCGCTCAACATGGCCAACTTGTTGAACTCGCTGTTCGCAAGTGCTGATTCCATCGCACTCTGCCGATTTCCTGCACGACCTTCGGTGAGAATCTTTGTTGTGATCTCGGCGAGTGCCTGCTTCACAAAGTGACTCACAAGGCCTGGGTTTGCACCATGTTCGAGAACGGCAGTTGCTCCGCTGTTGCCACCCCATGACTCCACCATCTTTCGAAGAGATTGGTGCCGCACATAGAGAGTGCGATCAAGCGGGTGCGTGTTCGCCATGTCTTCGTATGGATCCCACAGTTCAACGGAGGTGTTCAAATAACGAACGCCATGTTCGTGACACCAGTTGAGAATGGTGGGTGCATCGATGTTCCATGCAAGGTCAAGAAGCAGATCGCCTTCGGAGACCCGAGCGGAGAGGAACTCGTCCAGGTTCTCTGGGGTGACACGACCAATTTCGTAGGTCACGCCCATTGCAATGAGATCTGCAATGCGTTCACGATTGTCGAGGAAGTCGACCACCGTGATGCTGTTGGGTGCAATCTTCACGTCGCGAACGAGAAGTGGAAGAGTGCACTGGGCAACACCGCCGCAACCAAGAACGAGGACGCGGCGGGGGATAAGAGATGTTGAAGCGTTAATGGGTATCAGTTACCCGCGCTCTGCAGTGACGGAGTCGTCACTGATGAGTTCGTCCAGCGATTCGCTGAACTCCGGTTCTGCTGGCACGAGCAATGCTTGCCAGTCGTATGCGATTCCTTTTCGGCCACATGTCTGTGTTCCGTCGAGTTGTGCGTCCATGAGAACTCCTCCCTGGTGGGTAGAGGGTTCGCCCGTGGCGGGTGGCGCACGCCGTTGTCTGTTGACCCGGTTCGTACGACTTTTGCTCGGTGCTGATCCGTGAGTGGTTGGTCCTTTCTGCGCGAGGCTTTCCCGCGTCAGGATGGGAAAAACTAACGGAATGAATTGCCTCTTGCTCGCATTTTTGCGAAAAGTTCATTCTGTCTTGGTTGGTCAGCCCTCCGGCGTTTCAGACGTGAATGCAGGGGCAATGGCAAAATGGCTATATTTGAGCAATAACTTAATTTTAAAGAGGAGACACAATGCCGAGGATTAGCACAGCCATGCCTCATGATCTTTCGGATGGACTAACTCCCCTTGAGCGCGCGGCGCAAAACAAGATGATTCTTGGTCTCTTTATTCCCTTGCAGAACGGGGCCTGGACTCCGTCGCTATATCCACGGGGAACGGATTGGACATTCGACTACAACGCTGAATGCACAGTGCGTGCTGAAGAGCTGGGTTTTGACCTGGTCTTTGGTCTTGCACAGTGGCACGGTGCGGGTGGGCTAGGCGGTGAAATGAGATTCCGTGAGAACACGCAGGACCCACTCCTCGTCACAGCCGGTCTTGCTGCATTGACGCACAACATCATGTTGATATCAACGGTTCATGTGCTGTACGGGTGGTCTCCACTGTTGTTGGCAAAGTACGCCGCAACGCTCGACCACATGTCGAATGGGCGTTGGGGAATAAATATGGTGACAGGAATCAAATCTGAAGATTTTGAAATGTTTGGTATTGAGCCAATAGAACACGACCAGCGATACGAGATTGCCGATGAGTTAATGAATGTAATGAAGCAATTGTGGGAATCTACTGAGAACATTGATTTTGATGGTGCGCATTACAAGATGAGAAAAGGTTTTGTCTCACCAAAACCAAAATATGGACGACCAATCTTGGTGAACGCGTCGAGTAGCGGCGTGGGAGTTAATTTCGCGGCTAAACATTCAGACTTGTTGTTCATTACGCGACCTGCGGGGTCTGACGTGTATGGGTTGTTGAAAGAACACAACATGAAGATTAAGAAGCAGGCACTTAACTCAGGACATTCCGTTCGAACAATCATCAATCCACATGTCATTGTTGCGGACACGGAGAAAGAAGCAAAGGCTCGCAAACAAGCGTTTATTGACCACGCAGATCCGGTCGCACTAGATAATTTCTTTAAGTTCATCACTGGAGGCGACACCGTTTCATGGAAAGGTGCGATGCGCGACGATCTTGCGGTGGGAGGAAATATGCAGATGGTTGGAACGCCGGAGCAAGTTGTGGAGAAAATGTTGAAACTCCATGATTGTGGAATTGATGGAATTCAAGTGAATTTTTATGACTATCTTCCAGATATGGAGTATTTTGGCGAACGAGTGATTCCTTTAATGAAGGAAGCTGGGCTTCGAAATTGAGTAGTCGTCCCGTCTCAGTTGTTCAACTTCGAGAGTGGCTTCATGATGGGCAAGAAATCGCCATCATTGATGTCAGTGAGGGTGGTCCATTTGCAGACGCACATATTTTGGTTGCATCAAATGTTCCACCTGCACAAATAGAGGTTTCACTTCCCGCTTTGGTGCCGCGTCGTGCAACTCGATTGGTCATCACTAGTTCTGACGGATCTGACACACGCAACGTTGCGAATTTGTTGGCATCCTCTGGGTACTCACAAGTCTTTGTCCTTGATGGCGGAAACATGGCGTGGAATGCAGCCGGGTATCGGTTGTTTTCTGGTAGCAACATAGTCTCGAAAGCTTTTGGAGAGTTAGTAGAGAAAGAGTGCGACACACCTCACATTGAGGCTGAAGAATTGTCACAATGGCTCAACAACAAAAAAGACTTCTATCTTTTTGATTCTCGACCACTTGCCGAGTTTCGCACGGTGAGTTTGCCTGGTGGTACAGATTGTCCCGGAGCAGAACTTGTATATCGAGTGTCGGGGGCAGTGAACAATCCGAACCTGCCCATCGTTGTCAATTGTGCTGGTCGGACTCGTTCAATTATCGGAGCACAGAGTTTGCGTGAAGCTGGATTTCCTAATCCCGTTTTTGCATTAAAGAATGGCACTATGGGTTGGCAAATTGCTGGTTATACCGTGGAAACAGGCAAGTCCAATGTCCTTCCAGAACCAGCGAGCGAGGGGCTATCGCTTGCTATCAAACGTGCTCGGGAAGTTGCAGCGCGTCACAATATCCGGTTTGTTTCATTTGAAGAAGCACAAGCACTTTGTAGCGATTCAGATCGAACTACTTATTTATTTGATGTTCGACAACCCGATGTTTACGCACGAGGACACGTTGCGGGATCAATCAATGCGCCTGGAGGTCAATTGGTCCAAGCGACGGACATGTTTGTCGCTGTGAGAAACGCTCGGTTAGTTCTCGTTGATGACCACTGTGTTCAATCTGTGATGACTGCGCATTGGTTGTCAAGGATGGGCTGGGATGTGTACGTACTGCACGACGCAGGTGTCCATATGACAGAAACCGGACTTGAACTCGGAGCGTCACTGAGACATCCTCATTCAGATGTAAGAACCGTCAATGTTCGCAAGTTGCATGAACTCATGGAAATTGGCGAATGTGATGTCATCGATGTTGGTGAGAGTTACTGGTATCGACAGGGCCGAATACCAAAGTCTTGGTACTCGAAGCGTGCAAGTCTTCAACAGGCGCTACAACGCTTTGCGGTGGATCGACCCTTGATTTTTGTTTGTACGCATGGAGCAACTTCTCCATTTGCAGCAAGTGATGCCATAGATTTTGGTTTTTCTGACGTCTCTGTTCTTGAAGGTGGTCGTACTGCTTGGCGACAGCAGGGAAATACAGTTGAGACGATCGATATGGATGATGACAACTTTCTGCTTTCTGCCACCGACGATATGTGGTACCCGCCTTGGTCTAGAAAAGACGGAGTTCGGGAAGCAATGATTGAGTACCTCACGTGGGAGGTAGGGCTCACAGAGTTAGTTGCAGAAGAAACGTATCTTTCTTTTGAAATATGAATGAGGGCTAGTTCTCAAGAGTGTGGAGATATGCGACAATCATCTCAGTGAGTTCGTGAAGAACGATGTCTGGTTGCCCCAATCCAAGGCCAATGCGGTCGAGCGAAGCGACTCCTGCGTCAATAATTAAACGAGCAATAGCGTCACTTCGTGTTGCCGACACCTGCGGGTAGCGCTCGTGCAGAGCAGTGGCCAGTGCATCTGCTGACTTTTCATCTTGTTCAACCCCAAGGTCATACAAACTTGGAATCACTCGCACTGCATTCCGAAGAACAGTTCCGCCCGGAGTGGTAAGTCGCAGATCAAGAAGAATCCGCAGAGTCTCGTGTACCCATTTATGTAAATCAATAGTTTTGTCAAAAAGCGAAAGCCGATTTTGAAGATAGTTCACACGGTCGGTTTCAAATCTGATGAACAGCTCGGTGAGTAAAGCGTTCTTGTCTGTGAAATAGTGGTACAAAGTTCCAACGTTAACTTCGGCCTGATTTGCAACAGCGTTAGTGTTGAAACCTTCGATACCTTGAGATTGAAGAACGTCCAGAGAGGCCTTGAGTATGCGCTGAACTGTTGCCTCTGATCGTTGTTGTACGGGAGTAGCGCGTCGATGACTTCCTGATGGGGAAGTGCGCGACTCATCCGTTGACTTTTGACCTGTCCTAGGCATGACCACTTTTATTCATGTGAATCTTGCCGGCGAGAATTGTCGCTGGAATTGATATGTCCTTGATACCCATTGGGTCAATGGTAAACGGATGCTCTGACAGAACGGTAAAGTCTGCAAATTTCCCTACTGCAATGCTTCCTATTTCACTTTCGCGTTTGAGTAGAAAAGCAGCGTCAATGGTGCATGCTCGTAGAGCTTGCTCTGGAGAGATGCTTTCAGTTGATCCCAAAACGTTTCCTTCGGAAGTTCGGCGATTGATGGCACACCACATAGTGAACAGTGGATCCAATGGAGTCACTGGTGCATCAGAGTGTATGGAGAACGGAACTCCTAATCTCAGGGCCGTTCCACATGCGTCAAGGGTTCTCGCTTTTGCGGGACCGACGGTGTCACGTCGGTGAGTCTCGCCCCAGTAGAAAATGTGATTGGCAAACAGGTTCACGCATACTCCAAGCGACTTCATCCGTTGAAAAGCGTCTTCGGACGCTACTTGTGCGTGCTCGAGTCGATGGCGATGATCAAATCGAGGGAAGTCAAGAAGTAGTCGCTCATAAATATCTAATCCTGCGGTGACCGCTTCGTCACCGTTCGTATGAAGTGCAATTTGAAATCCCGCACGATGAAATGGTCTCATCATGTCGAACATGTCGTCAGGATTGGCCAACCACATGCCGTTCGGGTCTCCACAGCAGTATCCGGGCCACTTCAGCCGAGCAGATCGACCTTGAATTGATCCGTCAATGACGAACTTCACGGGGCCCATACCGAACTTGCTAGATGACTTTCTCGCGAGTTCATGAACATGGTCAATCATGGAGCCAGAGACATGGGGACCAAGAATTTGAACTAGGGGCGCATACACAATTCTTGTTGGGAAAGATTCCTCGTTGGCGACTGCGCCATACTGGGCAATTGCGTCGTTGGTGGCGGCATAGGCCAAGTCGGTAACGGTGGTGCAACCAGCATGTTGAGCAATAACGCCTGCGTTGCGAACGCTCTCGGCCCCGCCGCTTTCTAGATCAACAAACTTTCCAAGGACCAGTGTGAGGGCGAGTTCTCGCAACTCTCCTGTCGGATGACCTAAACCATCACGAATAATGCCCTCATGGTGAGCTTCGCTTGTGATCTCTGCACGCTGAAGCATTGCTGAGTTGCAATGTCCAATGTGCCCATTTGATTGAAGTAGGAAAATGGGCCGTTCCTCAGAAATGGAGTCAAGCATCTCGAGAGTAATGCCGGAACTGTTCGCCATGTTCGGGTCCCATCCGAGACAGGTCAAGATGTCGTTCATGTTTGGCATTGAGCGATGAATTTCACGAATCTTTGACAATGCATCGTTGGTGGTGGCGCAACCTTGTTGAAACTCTCCATTCGCCATACGTCGTGGGTATGTACCAATCCATGGAAAATTACTAAGGGCACCCTCTTCAAGAATGTGACAGTGAGCCTCGATAAAACCAGGTGTGATGATGCTGTCTGAAAAAGCATCATTTACTGAGATGTCAAAACCTGACAAATCAGCACGCAGTTGACTAAGTGAGCCAGTGTGTAGCACCCGACCATCCATGACCGCAACCGCCTCGGCGGTTGGCATGGCGTGATCGTTGGTAATGATTTCTTTTGCAAGATAGACATCAACTTGTCGTGACATTAAAGACTCACTTCTAGGGGAGCAGCTGCTTCTTCAGCGCTTGCTTATCAACTTTTCCAATTGGCAAAAGAGGGACTTCGTCTCGAATATGAAATGACTTCGGTACTTTGTACCCCGCCAGTCGTTCTTTACACCAGGTTCGAAGCTCGTCTTCGGTCACTCCAGTCTTTTCGCACACAACAAAAGCAGCGCCAACTTCTGAGTATGTTTTGTCGGGCATACTGACTACTGCAGCAATCGCAACTGCTGGATGACTCTCGAGAACAATTTCAATCTCGCGTGGATACACGTTCAATCCACCCGACTTGAACATCTCCGAACGTCTGCCCACTAACTTCAAGTGCCCACTAGGAAGCCGCACTGCTATGTCGCCCGTCTTCAAGAAACCATCTGGCGTGAGAGTTTGCTGTGTGGCTGATTCATTGTTCAAGTAGTACAGAAGTTTTCCTTCGTGTCGGTACCACACTTCGCCTTCCTCACCTAGAGGCACTTCGCGTCCATCGTCGTCCGCGACGATGACGTCAGCATCCGGATTGGGGCGCCCAACTGTGGTCGCGAGCAGTTCAACCGAGTCATCTGCAGAGCTAAATGTGGCATTTCCACATGTTTCGGTCATTCCATAAATTGTGAACAGCCTCACCTTTCGTTGCGCGTAAATCTCAACAAATTCTCTAGAAAGAGCCGCTCCACCCCAGGCCACTATCTGAAGTGACGAGAGGTCACGAGTAGAGAAATCTGGATGCAAAGCGATGAGTTGAAGGACTGTTGGTACATGTTGAAGATTGGTGAGCCGCAGCTCTTCAATAAGCCGAAGCATTTCGGATGGGTCAAACTTCTCGTCGTAGGCCACCATTCCGCCATTTACTATGGTGCTTCCCTGAACATCAACGATACATCCCAGGTGGTTGGTTGGAAGATTGCAAAGAACACGTGGTTGATTGATATTCATTTCGCGTGCATCGCAGTAGCTGCCATAGGAAATTCCGTAATGAGGAAGTACCGCGCCTTTTGGATTTCCACTTGAACCTGATGTGTAAACAATTGTGCAGGGGTCCATCCGATTGATGTGCGGAAAGTCAGACGAGCTATGTGACAGCCCGTGCTGAAGAAAATCTTCGAATGATTTCAAGCAGCCGACGCTCACACCGGCGTCGAGTCGCCACGTGTGTCGGACACTCTTCACTTCTCTCAGATGTTCAATGTCTTTTTCGTATGAGCGACCATTTGCGTGAGCGATGGAGAAAATTGCAACTGGTTGTGCATCGTTCACTACGTGAAGCTGTTCTCGCTGCGTATACGTCGGGTTGATTCCCAGATATAGAGCACCAATTTTGTGAATGGCTGTGAGAGCAATGAGAAACTCAGGTCGAGGAGTTGTGAGTACTGCGACAACGTCACCCTTTTTGATGCCAGTTCCCATCAACGCACACGCAAAGGCATCGACTCGGTTTCTTACTTCGTGGTACGTCAGTGACTCGCCGTTGAACCAGGTCGCATCAGCTGACGGGGTAGCCACTGACCAGTGGTCGATGGCGTCAAAGAAACGATCAAAAAGCATGTGTCTCCTGGTGTGTCCTATATCTTTAGGAATAAAATCAAGTATATACTGAATTTTGAGGGAGGTTTTTAATGGCAGCAATCGCATTTGGAATGAGGGGCAAGATGCGTCCTCAGATATCTCCAGTTGAGGCTCACCAATTTGTTGGGGAAGAACTCTTTACCACTGACTGGCTTGAAGTCCCGGAATCCCGAGTTCTTCAATTTCGCGTCGGAACATTCGCAAATGAAGATGATGCGGACATGGATCAGTGTCTCACCAACCCGGTTGGTTACGAAAATGTAGATGGTTTCATGTTGGTATCACTCTTGCTTCCTGCGCATTTCAACAACAATCCGATTGGCGAGCCAGGTTCATTTGGTCTGAACTACGCGCTTGAAAACGTTCGGTTCCCAGCGCCAGTGTTTCTCGGTGACCGTGTCAGAGTTGTGTGCACACTGACGGACGTTCGTGAACACTCCAAAGGTGTTCTCATTACTACTCACAACGTGATGGACCTTGAAAACTCAGATCGGCCTTGTCTCGTGGCTGATTGGGTTGTACTTCTTCGAACTGTTGATTCACTCTGATTGGTTCGGAGATGGACCACAACCTCACATGGAGTTCTAGCGACAAGCGCCGCACGATTCCTTTGGAGAGGGTTGACTCGCTTCTGGGACAAGAACTGTTCGTCACTGATTGGCGCCAAGTTGATCGTGTTCATTTAGATCACTTTCATTGGTCTGTTGATGAAGTTGATGAAAAGTCGGACATGCTGGCAAATAAAAATTTTCCGCGTGGAGAAGACAATGTTGATGGATTTATGCTTCTGTCATTGATGACGTCTGCATTTTTTAATAATTTTCCACTCGGTGGCAAGGATGTTGTTGCGTGGAATTATGGGCTAGACCGGGTTCGGTTTCCTGCAACTGTGTACTTGGAACATCACATCAGGATGCGGGCGGTGCTGACACATGTAGACCGCAAAGATTCTGGGCTGCTCACTACCAACCAAGTTGTGATGGAGATACGCGAACAAGAGCGTCCCGCAATGTTGGCTCAATTTTTAGTCATGTTGACAACGCTTAAAGGAGATTGAGAAAAGAAGTAGGGATTGACATGGGAAACTCAGATTTTGAAGATCAACCTTGGTACATGGGGGTCGTGAGGTTTCACGCCTGGTTGGAGAAAGGAAACTTAGTGCTACTGAAGTCATTGAATCTCAACTTCGCCGAATAGAGCAAGTGAACTCGAAGATCAATGCAATTGTGGCAAGTGGAAACGATGATGCTCATGACAAAGCACGTCAATTTGATAACGGGGAGTTGATTGCACCGAACATGGGGATGACGCTGACCACCAAAGTCAACGCAGATCACGTGACATATGCGAGCGACAACGGAGTAAGACGGCTCGCGCACAACATGCCAGAAAAGACAGCTGTGTGTATTGAAGGACTCTTGGAGTCGGGAATGGCGATGGTGGGGAGAACAAACGCACCTGCAATGTCGATGCGTTTTCACACAGACAATGAACTTCATGGAGAAACCCTCAACCCACACGGCCAACACATCTCAAGTGGCGGTTCAAGTGGCGGCGCAGCTGCGGCCGTTGCTGCTGGCCTTTGCCACGTTGCTCAGGGAAATGACGTCGGCGGTTCAATTCGCTGGCCGGCCTACTGCAATGGAGTGATTGGTCTTCGTCCAACAATCGGACGAATGGTGACTGGCGGAACAAACGCAACTCTTCGGGGATGGTCGGCCGCAAACATGGCAACAAATGGACCCATTGCCCGAACAATGCAAGATCTTGAATCCGCATTTATTGCGATGAATAAACCCAATTGGGCGGATCCTTTTTGGGTGCCAGTACCCCTTGAGTTCCCACTACCAAGTACACCAATAAAAAAAGTGGCATTGGTGACAACCGATTCGCTGGGGCTTCATCCTGCTGTTGTTTCCACTTTGAGAGAAGCTGGTCGGCATTTGTCCGATGCTGGATACATCGTTGAAGAAGTCTCGCCACCAATGCTTGATGAGTTATTTCAATTGTGGACGACTATTGGCTCCGTAGATATCAATTTCGGACTCATTCCTCTGCTATCGGCAACCAACGATCCTGGTTTATCGGAAGTTTACGAGGATTGGTCACCTGCATTTTCAGATGACACCGGCGCAGGTTTCATGAAAGCTCACATGATGCGTGATCTCATTATTCGCTCGTGGAATGAATTCTTTATAGAATTTCCGTTGGCTGTATTGCCAGGATTCGCAGAACCCATGATGCGCAGGGGCCAAGACCGTGAAGGTAACGGAGCAATGTTAAAGGTTGCCGAGCTCGGTCGTTACATGTTGAACATTCCCGCGTTGGGCATTCCCACGATGTCCTTCCCAATGGGCCAGTACAGCGGTGCCCCCATTGGAGTGCAGATCGCTGCGCATACGTGGCGTGAAGACTTGATCATCAAGGCTGGTTACGCCCTTGAGAATCTTCGCGGAATAGTGACGCCCATCGATCCTCAATGGTGAACCATTCGCGCACTACCAATTAGGGCAAGAACCTTTATTTTCCTCAAGAGGGAGATACGGTAGGTCTCCGTCATGACCACACCTATTTCAACCCCTACGGGATTTGCGGCACTCGGAGTGCCTCCCGAGGTGGATAAAGGTCTTGCGGCCGCCGGATTCGCCGCACCTTTTGCCATCCAAACTGAAGCCATCCCTGTTGCCTTGCGCGGCGTCGACCTCTGCGGTCGGGCACGCACTGGTTCAGGCAAAACCCTGGCCTTTGGGGTCCCCATGTTGGCCAGAACAACGAAGTTCTCTCGAGTACGAGCTCCGCGTGGGTTAGTGCTTGTGCCAACGCGCGAACTCGCACTGCAGGTAGCCGAAGTGTTGCAGCCGATCGGCAAAGAGTGTGACCGCGTTGTCCTGCCCGTGTACGGCGGAGCGTCTCGCGACGATCAAGTTGATGCCTTGGAAAAAGGTGTCGACATCATTGTTGCAACGCCTCTGCGATTGATTGACCTAATGAAGGGCGATGAAGTATCGCTTTTTGATGTGGAAGTCGTTGTTCTTGACGAAGCCGACCGCATGGCCGACGAAGGATTCACTCCGCAAGTGGAGTGGGTGTTGCGCCATGTCACTAGCGAACATCAAACGATGTTGTTCTCGGCCACATTGGACGGCCAAGTGGGCAACCTTGTGCGTCGCTACATGAAGTCACCAGACGAAGTGAGTATTGATTCGCCCACTGACACTGTGGGAACAATGCACCATTTGTTTTTGGCTATCCACAAGATGGACAAAGACAAAGTGATTGCCGCAATTGTTGAGTCAACCGGAAAGACAGTTGTGTTCTGTGACACGAAGCGTTTGTGCGACAGAGTGACAGAGAACTTGCAAGACCTTGGTGTGAATGCGGCGGCGATTCATGGCGACCTCACGCAAGCTGCGCGAGAAAAGGCAATTGTTCGTTTCACCGATAACCAATTGAAGGTTCTCGTGGCCACAGATGTGGCTGCTCGAGGCATCGACATAGATGACGTGGCATGCGTCATCCATTACGTGCCACCAATTGACACGAAGGCGTACTTGCACCGTTCGGGTCGTACTGCTCGCGCAGGTCGCGATGGTTGGGCTGTCACATTGGCTGAATACAACCAGCACACCACGTGCCGCATCATTCAGCGTGCGTTACGTCTTTCGTTGTCTGCACCAGTTGAGGTGTTCTCGAACGACAAGCGCCTGTCTGACTTGAATTCATTCTTGTAACACAGCATTGGTGCCATTCAGTACAGTGGGCCTAGACACAATCTTGAGGCAAATGCTTCAAGATGGGGGAGTTACTGTGAAACTGAAAACAGCACTTGCGACCTGCGTGGTTGTAGCAACACTTGCTGCCAGTGGGGGAACTGCTTTGTCGGTTCCGACAGAAGACGAGCAAATCCCTAGTCCACATACATCGGCTACAGGCGCCCATGGTGTGGAGATGAATGAAGTATCTGGTCTTCGAGACAATGTTTCTGTCTTGGTGGGTAGTGGAGGAACAAAGATTTGCTCGTCCACGCTTGATCCTTCGTGCTCCACTTCTGGTGGGTATTACTTCCGTGCGGTGCTTGGCCCATGCACAACCACAACGACAGTGGATTGCATCGAAGGAGTGAGTGCAACGCGTGGCGGCACTGTGAGTAGTGGTGCGTTCTCGCGATTCTTCCCCGCAAGAGGTGTCACTGACTTCACAGGTTCCACTGCAGATGGTGTACCTGATGGAGTAGCACCCGGTCTCTGGAGTTTTCCATCGGTTCCACATTCAAACGGAACCGACTACCAGGTGACGGTTCAAATTGTTGGGTCCAAGAAGAACGGAAATGCGCTCAGCCCGCAACGAACCTTCTTTGCGAACATCACGCCAGTCAGCATTTATCAAACGACGTGTGCCCCTCAATTCAATGGTCATTGCATGGATACCTATTACGAAGGAACTGGTTCAAACGGAATGCCTACTGTTCGTTTTGCAGGCGTTGCCGCAGACCAAGACGGTGGTTTTCGTTGTCAGAACTGGGGCGAAAATTCGCAATGTGCCTTGAAGCATGCATTTCCATCGGATGTGAAGTTCTCTCTGAAGGTGCGCCTTCGCACCACCCCTCATGGTTGGCTCCATGGGCGCATGCTTGATCCAGTTGCAACAATTACCACCGAATCAAATGTCACTACGGTTGTAGTGGAAGCTGCTCCAGTGAAGGTCCCCGTTGTTGCGGCATCAGCAGATTGGTCTGCACTGCCCGCATCAATTCAGCAGTTCTTCTCTACATGTGCAACGTGTGGCACTCGCCGTCACGACAACCAGCTTTTCAATCCCGCTGTGCGAAACCTGGTGTCTCAGCCACTTGCGTACAAGACCACATCATTCGAACAATTAGAACTGTGGAAATCGTTTACTGCCGATTCGGCGTATGCAGTGCCTTCCGTGTGGAATGTGCGAACGCTGAGTGACTCAGAGATGTCAAACGCCCCCTCGTGTATCCGTAATGGAGGCGGCGTCACGGGAGTGGTGTCTACCAATGCCACGCTCTACGCGGAAGGTCCACCTGCGTATGACTCGACACGAGGAACACTCTCGTACAAAGTTGCTGCACCGCATTACATGCGCGATGGAGTGACTCCGTTCTCGGGTTACTACGGATTGTTGCTTCGTGAAGATGTTGCAGAGTGCCTCTACGGGGCACCAGATTTCACTTCCGCATCAACAGTGACTGTGTCATCAGAAAGTGGCGCCACAAAAGCCGCCACCACAACCATGTCGCGCACAAACGGATGGTTCCGGTTTGTTGCAAATGGATACACGCACTCGGCTCCCACTGTGAAAGTGAAACTCAGCCCGAAGTGGCCCACATTGCGTGCGGGTCGGAAACTTTCCACGAAAACCATTGCAAAGTCGTATGGCATGTCGGTTCCAACGAAGGCGACAGTGACCGCAGCAGTTTCTTCAAGGTCGACGAAAGTCTGCTCCGTGAAGGCTGGCACGATTGTTGGTAAACGGAAGGGAACATGCACACTGAAAATCAGTGTGAAACCTGCGCCGACTAAGAAAGTTCCACGACCAAAGACAGTCTCAAAGACTGTCAAAGTCGTTATTTCATAGATTTATGCACGTAGCCAAGATGGACGAGTCTTTTCGAACTCGTTGATCTTGTCGGCATGAGTCATCGTGATGCCAATGTCGTCGAGACCGTTCAAGAAACGGTGTTGCGTTGGCGCATCCATAGGGAACGATTCGCTGAATCCGGCTGATGGAACTTCCACCAGCAAGCGCTCCATGTCAACGGTGATTTCTGTTGACGCATCGTTCTCAACAAGGTCCCACAACTTTTCCACCGACGACAAAGGCAGTATCACTGGGGCTAGACCATTCTTGGTGCAGTTGTTGCGGAAGATGTCGGAGAAACTCGGCGCAATGACAGCATCGAATCCGTACTGCTGAATTGCCCACACTGCGTGCTCGCGTGACGAGCCAACGCCGAAGCTTGGGCCAGCAATCAGAATGCTTGCACCTGCGTAACGCTCATCGTTCAGCACGAAGCTGCGATCGTCACGCCACGTGGAGAACAACCCCGCTTCAAAGCCTGTGCGCTCCACACGCTTCAGCCAGTCGGCAGGAATGATTTGGTCGGTGTCAACGTCGCTTCGCTTCAGTGGAACTCCACGACCGGTGAGAATGCGTACAGATTTCATTTCAAATCTCCTGGGCTAGCGAAGTGTCCGGCAACTGCTGTTGCCGCAGCGACGGCGGGGGAGACAAGGTGAGTGCGTCCACCGCGACCCTGACGTCCTTCGAAGTTTCTGTTGCTGGTGCTTGCAGCACGTTCGCCGGGTGCAAGCTTGTCGGGGTTCATTGCAAGACACATGCTGCATCCAGGTTCGCGGAAGTCAACACCGGCCTCAATAAGAATTTTGTCCAGTCCTTCAGCAATTGCTTGTGTACGTACAGCGTGGCTACCAGGAACCACCATTGCGCGCTTTACAGAGACTTTGCGTCCTTTGAATACTGCAGCTGCTGCACGAATATCTTCAATACGACCGTTGGTGCATGAACCAATGAACACGGTGTCTACGGGGACATCGCGCATGTTGGTCCCTGGTGTAAGTCCCATGTAGTCGAGCGCACGCTGAATGGTGTCTGCAGCGGTGTCGTCGGCAGCATCTGATGGCGAAGGAATGACTCCGTCGATTGGTAGCACCTGTGCAGGGTTTGTTCCCCAGCTGACGTATGGCGTCAACGTTGTTGCATCAATGAAGACTTCTTTGTCCCAAACGGCACCGTCGTCTGTCTTCAATTCTTTCCATGCAGCAACAGCGGCATCCCACTGAGCACCTGTTGGTGCGTGCTCGCGACCCTTCAAGTATTCAAAAGTGGTGTCGTCAGGAGCGATGAGGCCAGCTTTTGCACCAGCTTCAATGCTCATGTTGCACACAGTCATGCGGCCTTCCATGGACAACGCGCGAATTGCAGAACCGCGGTATTCAATAACGTGACCAATTCCGCCGCCGGTACCAATCTTTCCGATGATGGCAAGAATGATGTCTTTTGCGGTTACACCTGCAGGCACATCGCCATCAACGGTGACCGACATCCACTTCGGACGTGATTGCGGAAGAGTCTGTGTTGCAAGAACATGTTCCACTTCGCTGGTTCCAATGCCAAATGCAAGCGCGCCAAATGCACCGTGCGTTGCTGTGTGGCTGTCACCGCACACAATGGTCATGCCGGGCAATGTGCGACCTTGCTCTGGTCCAATGACGTGAACAATTCCTTGATGATCGTTGCCCATAGGGAAGTGCGTGAAGCCGAACTCTGCGGCGTTGTCGCGAAGCACTTGCACCTGTCGTGCAGAAATGGGGTCTGCAATGGGAAGGTGAATGTCCGCAGTAGGAACGTTGTGGTCTTCCGTTGCAATTGTGAGGTCGGGGCGACGCAAGGGGCGTCCGGTCATGCGGAGACCGTCGAACGCCTGAGGGCTGGTGACTTCATGCACCAAGTGCAAGTCGATGTACAGAAGGTCGGCTTCGCCGTCGGCGCGGTGAACCACGTGCTGGTCCCACACCTTCTGGGGGAGTGTTAATGGTGTCGACATTCGGATCCTTTCGGAATCGCGTAGTGCGTTGTCTCAGTATATGGGATATACTTCCCATACAATGGACAGCGTATCAGGGGTAGGGGTTCTCGACAAGGCGTTTCTTGTTTTGAATGCACTTGTCACACGCCCTCTTTCGCTTGCCGAAGCCGTTGACGAAACAGGTATTCCGCGCGCCACATGCCATCGGTTGTTGTCGGCGTTAGAAGCACATGGTGCGGTTCGACGTAATGACGATGGGTTGTATTGCGTTGGTCCCACTATGGCTGGTTTAGGTCGTGCAGCAGGGTCGCAGTTCCCGTTTCTTGGTCGTGCACGCGAGGTTGCAACCGATGTTCGCGATCGCACCGGAGAAAGCGTTCAAGTGTTTGTTCCTGAAACCGATGGTCGACGTTGCGTGGTGTCGCTGGAGTCCCCAAACGGTCTTCGTTGGATTGTTGCCGAAGGCGCGTTGTTTCCGCTGACGCGTGGTTCTGCAGGCAAAGTGTTGAGCAACGCAAAGTTGGCGGCTGGCGGATGGATCGAGTCGGTGGAAGAGCGCGTAAAGGGCGTTGCGTCAGTAAGTGCGCCTGTGTTCGATGCGGCTGGCGATGTGATTGCAGCTTTTTCTGTGTCTGGTCCGCTTGAACGGATGAGTAGAACTCCAGGTTCGAAATACGGTTCCGTTGTGGCGCGTGCCGCAAAGACACTCACCGATTTCCTTCAGGGGTAGTGCCAAATCCTTATTGTGTGTGTCCACATGGCGGCATGAATGACGACACTCCTCAAACACCCATCGCACTTGCAGAGATCACCGATATTGCAATCGGGGTTGAAATGAAGCTGCACGAACTACTCGACACTTTCGAGCTTCCTGGAGCTCGTCTCTACGGTGTGAATTGTGCAGCACGACCCACTACTGAGCCCAACTTGTGTTCTCTCGCTCAACATCCCGATGTCTACGAACTACTCGATTCTCCTTCTAGTGCGTTGGCGCGCATGTTTGACGCAGCAGCAATTGTGACCACCGGCTGGGCCGCACCACTCGGACCAGACGGAACTGTTGATGGTGCACCCAGTGAGCACGCTCTACGACGTCGCGTACGACTCGTGGTCGCCGTCGCAGATCATGGCGTTGCAAGTGTGTTGCGATTCGCCGACGACCCCGAAGATGTTGTCACCGACCCTGGCTCGGCTACAGGTTCGTTGGCCGATGCCATCACACGTTTCTGGTTTGACCCCCCCATTAACTTGCCTGCCAGTACAGAGTGAACGTGCGTGTTTTCACAAGGAACGGTGTGTGGCGTGCAACTTTTCACAATGGCGCAAAAGCGATGAAAGACACCTAGCCTTTTCTTTGTGACAACAACAGTTGATCCCCAATGGTCCGCTCGCATTCGAGCTCTTGCAGAAGAGAAGGACGCAGTCATTCTCGCGCACAACTATCAGGTGCCCGAGATTCAAGATGTTGCGCATCATGTTGGTGACTCACTCGCGTTGTCTCGCATTGCCGCCACTGTTCCGCAATCCACCATCATTTTCTGTGGTGTTCACTTCATGGCAGAAACAGCAAAAATTCTGTCGTACGACAAGACCATCATCATTCCCGATGAGCGTGCTGGCTGTTCGCTTGCAGACACCATCACCGCAGATCAACTTCGCGAATGGAAAGCACAGCATCCGGGTGCAGTTGTTGTTAGTTATGTCAATACAACTGCGGCGGTAAAGGCTGAAACAGATATTTGTTGCACAAGTTCAAACGCTGTAGAAGTGGTGCAATCAATCCCTGCCGACAAAGAGGTTCTGTTCCTTCCCGACCAATTCTTAGGTGCTCACGTTCAGCGCATCACGAAGCGCAACAACATGCACATCTGGATGGGCGAGTGCCACGTACACGCAGGCATTAATGGTTCTGAACTAAAGGCCATGGTTGCTGCCGAACCAGAAGCCGAACTATTTGTTCACCCTGAGTGTGGTTGTGCAACAAGCGCGTTGTATTTGGCATCGGAGGGTGTTGTTCCGGCAGAGCGCACACACATTCTCTCCACCGGAGGAATGTTGGATGCAGCTCGCACAACAAAGGCCAAGAAAGTCTTAGTAGCGACAGAAACAGGAATGTTGCACCAGTTGCGCAAAGTGAATGTCACCACAGAATTCCAGCCAGTTAATCGCGCTGCGGTGTGTAAGTACATGAAAATGATTACTCCCGAAAAGTTGGAGCACGCTCTTTTGCATGGCACCGATGTGGTGGATGTACCGCGCGACATTGCCGACCGTGCGCGCCAGTCGGTAGAGCGCATGATCGCCATTGGTACGCCATCTCGTGTCGGCGAATAATCGCGTCCCACGCACGCTTGCAGCACCCGAACCCACGTGGTCGGCGGAAACAGACGTTGTCATTCTTGGGTCTGGTGCCGCAGGGCTATCGGCTGCATTGGCATTGCGTCCTGTTCGCGAAGTCCTTCTTGTTACTAAAGACACTCTTGATGCGGGCAGTACCAACTGGGCACAAGGCGGTCTGGCCGCAGTTCTCGACCCAAACGACTCGTTAGAAAATCACGTCTCCGACACCTTGGAAGCAGGTGCTGGTCTGTGCGATGAAGACGCAGTACGAACACTGGTCACCGAAGCACCGACAGCGATTCGCTACCTCATGGAATTGGGTGCCGCATTCGACCCAGGTGAGAGCACCGGTGAAATTGCGCTCACACGAGAAGGCGGTCATTCGCATCGTCGAATTGTGCACGCCGGTGGCGACCAATCGGGCGCTGAGGTGCAGCGAACATTGGACGAGTCGGTTCGCCTCGCCGGTGTTCAAGTGGTGGAGCGAGCATTCGCATTAGATGTAGTCACCGGTACAACAGCGACCGGTGAACGCGCTGTTGCTGGCGTGAAGGTTGCACTGCTAGATCGCAGTGGTGGTGTGCAAAGCGTCGGTGTTGTCTATGCGCGTGCGGTCATTGTTGCCACGGGCGGTTATGGCCAGGTGTATGCGTCAACGTCTAACCCGCCTGCGGTAACGGGCGATGGGATTGCACTTGCATTACGCGCCGGTGTGGAAGCTGCAGACCTCGAGTTCATTCAGTTTCATCCCACAGTGTTGTGGAGCGGTTCTGACGCCACTGGTCAACAAGCACTCATCAGCGAAGCGGTTCGTGGTGAAGGCGCAATTCTTCTCGATGCCGCTGGTCAACGCGTGATGAAGGGTGTGCATCCTCAAGAAGACTTGGCGCCACGTGATGTCGTTGCATCTGCCATCAGCAGGCGAATGGCGGAGGCGCCAGCGGGTGTGGGGGACCACGTCTACTTAGATGCTCGCCGTATCGAAAACTTTGAAGAACGTTTTCCATCAATTACTGCTTCATGCAACGCAGCCGGAATCGACCCCACTAGTGAACTCATTCCCGTTGCCCCTGCTGCTCACTATGTGTGTGGTGGAGTGAAGGCATCGCTCAACGGCGAGACATCGCTGTTGGGTTTCTTCGTAGTGGGAGAAGCCGCATGCACGGGTGTTCATGGTGCAAACAGGCTTGCATCTAACAGTTTGACCGAAGGTGTGGTGGCAGGAACCCGTGTTGGTCGTGCACTCAGTTGGGAACTTCCCGCAAAAGTTGCCCACATTGATGAAGACGTCGACGGCGAACTGATTGATTCGTATCACCGTGCAGCCTTGCGTTCAGCAATGTCTCGTTATGTGGGAGTGTTGCGCACGCCGGAGGGTTTGGAGTCTGCGGCGCGAATTCTCGGAACTCTTGCATCGAATGCGTCAGCCGACGTGGTTCCCACGCGCAAAGCGTTTGAAGCCACCAACATGCTCACCATTGCTATGGCGGTGGTGGAAGCAGCCCGTACGCGTGAAGAAAGTCGTGGATGTCATCGTCGTACTGACTTTGATGTTCCGTCAAGCCAATGGTTGCGGCACCTAACCTGTCGAGTTGTGGATGGAAAGGTAGAGGTGAAGTAATGGAACTGCATTCACTGTCTGCCGAGTTGCGTTCTCGATTGCGCACACAAGGTCTTGACTCTGATTATGTTGAACGCGTTATTCGTGACACGATCAGCGAAGACTTAGACGGTGGCGTCGATGTCACGTCTGTTGCCACAGTGCCCGTTGAGCAGCGCAGTGTGGTCACATTTGGTTCGCGCGCCACTGGCTGTCTTGCTGGTCTAGACGTTGCTGCCGCTGTTGTAGAGATGGTGTGTGGTGTATCGGCAAGCTCGTTTGAACGCTTGAAGACCGACGGCGATCGCGTGGTGAAGGGCGACGTTCTTGCTCGTGTTGAAGCACCCACTCAATACATGCTCACTGCAGAGCGAACGGCACTCAACCTCATGTGTCACTTGTCGGGAATTGCAACAGCCACATCGCAGTGGGTTGATGCTGTTGCGGGAACAGGTGCAATCATTCGTGACACACGCAAGACCACACCCGGTCTTCGCATTCTGGAAAAGTATGCGGTGCGATGTGGCGGTGGTCAAAACCATCGCATGAGTCTCAGCGATGCTGCTCTTGTGAAAGACAATCACATTGCAGCAGCAGGAGGGGTAGAGCAGGCGTTCTCAAAGGTGCGAGAACTTGCGTCGTCTTTACCCATTGAAATCGAGGTGGACACACTTGATCAATTGCGCGTGGCGTTAGATGCCGGTGCAGACGTGGTGTTGTTAGACAACATGCCACCATCAGTCATGCGCGAAGCAGTCGCCATTGGTGCGGAACACAAGCGTTCTACTGGTCGCGATGTGCTTCTTGAAGCCAGTGGTGGGCTCACATTAAGCAACGCTCGAGATGTTGCGGAAACAGGCGTTCATTTCATCAGCGTGGGTGGGCTCACACACTCGTCACCTATTCTCGACATTGGTCTCGACTTCGAAACCATCGTCTAGTTCTGCGGCGTTCTTCTAGCGCGGGGTTCGCAAGGTGATTTTCTTGGCGCCGGGCATGGTAAGCGTCACTGTCATGCGGCCGCGGCGAACATTTTTTGCAACACACGTGTTACGACCAATCTTTCTGCAGATTCTGCCGGCGATCTTGCCAACGGTCACGCGTGAGAGATCTCCATTGGTGACCTTCCACGTGACCCGCACCTGAGTGCCACCAGCAACGCGAGTGGTTTTGGCCGAGATAACTGGAGTGGGTTGGGAGCCGTTGTCTCCGCCTGAGTTACCGCCGCCGCCGGAATTGTTGCCACCACCGGGATTGGTGGTGGTGGTGGTTTCGCCTGGAATTGTGATTGGTTTGTCGGAAAGCGAACGAAATTTGACCAAGGTGCCATTTGAGTATCCGGTTGTGTTCACGGCGTGTACCCAGCAGTAGTCATCTGAGACAGCGCTCGCAATTGCCGATGTGATCTGACCACCCACGAATGGAGTTTGTCGCCACGATTTGTCGTAAGAACAGAAGAATCCAATGAAATCAACATTGGATGTATCGATCGGTTGAACGGTGACAGTTGCCGTCGGTACTCCGTCGACAAGAACAGCGGTGACAGTCGGAGGCACTGGTTTCTGTGAAAGCGTCGTGAAGATGGCGCTTATGGTCCGCGCACCAGCACTGTTTTCCAGTTTGCTGGTTGCGGTGTATCTGGCACGTGGCAACAACCCACTAATCGTGCAGAGATTGGTGTCCACTGCACAAGCCTGACCATTCGACAATGTGATTGCTCTGGTTGGGTAGATTGGTGCCCCACCTGTGTCGGTGATTGCGAGCGTAAAGGTTGCAGATGTCGAGGTGCTTGTAGACGTCAGCGTTCCGGTTGGTGGGGTCACGGGGATTGCCTGTGAACGCGTAGCCGTGCTGACAGAGAAACCTGCGTAGTTCTTGCCGACGGTCAAGATGTCAAGCTCTCGAGCGCGGGGCGCACCACTGATGATGCAGAACTTTGCGCGCGCAGAGGCAGTACAACTGTTTGCAGCGCCATTGATGGTGGCAGTAACGGCGACTGATTCGCCGAATCCTGAAGCGGTTGTCGCAAGTGCATTGGTCCATGACACTTTGATGCGTCCGTCTGGAGTTGAATCGATTGTCAGTGCTTCAGTAGTGACGGAACTTGGCGCGGTGGGAAGTGTTCGGGCAGGTTTGATAGTGAGGGTTGCAGAGGTAGCGGTAACAGCAGTGACAGTGACTGTGAACAGACCAGATGGGTCGCTCCACGGAGTATTCAGAAGAAATCCAAACGAATTCCAACCGGGTGATCCCCACGGAATATCACCCGGAGTGAGGTCACAGAGCCAGGTTGATGTACCAAGGTCAGAGTTCTTCCCCGCTGCACTCAACTCGAACTCTTTTGTTGGCGACACTGTTAAGTGGACACCTGACTTTGGAGATGAGTTCTCGCTGAATGCACGGAACTGGAGCCAATAGTCACCCGGTGAAGTGGAGTCGAGTGAACCGCGTCCATTGATACGAATTCCGCGTAGACCGCCACTGCTGGTGTCGTCGAGAGGGACGAGCGTGTACGACGTAGCGGTTCCCGTCCAGGTGGTCTGTTGCGACTGTGGCAACCAACCGATGCGAGTCAAGAATTCAGCCCCATAGGAGTATCGGTCAACGCTCCACGCGCTGCCCATCGGGTCCGTCTGGTCCCCGTACTCACTCTCATTGCACATGTTGACCAGCGACAGGGTCTCTTTTTGGAAGCAAGTGTTTGCGTGGGGCAGTCCCATGTTGTGACCGAGCTCGTGGACCATGACCTTGATGTTGATGGCGTTGATCCAGGTCACGAATCCCGGCATGTACCCGAGACCAGCCCACCAGCACCCGGAATTCTCGGGAAGGATGACCGTGATGTTCGTAGCCCACGTCGTCAGTGCAGCGACCCCAACTGCAGACTTGGCCGCTGTCTCCATCGCCTTGAAGTCACAGTTGGACGGCACGGGAATAGTGGTGATTGGAAGTGACCTGATCGAGAGATTTTCGATTCCAGCCGAGGCCGAAGACCACCATGAATCGAGCTGCACGAGAGTGGTCTGCATCGCGGATTGACGCTCGGCTGGGAAGGGTGCGCCTTCCCATGTGACCGGGACAACCGCAAGGTTTCGCGCCGCGATCGGCGCATAGGTGACAGTGTTGACTGCAGCAGCTGCTTTGATAGTGGCATCACCGCTTTCGACTGCCTTAACCCCACCGTTCAAGGTGACGCGTGCGCCGAGCGTTGCGGGTGCCGGCTCGTCAGCGGGCAGTTCGATTTTTGTGACACCAGTATCGAGGACGTATCCCAGTGTGGATGACCCACTCTCATTCGATTCGGTTGTCATGAGCGCACGCACAATTCCGGTTGTGGTGGGCTGTTCGAACTTGGTCGGTGCCGATGGTGCGGTGACGACGCTCGACACCACGGGAACGGTGGCCACTGTGACTGCAGTGAGGGCGTATCGGAGTGCGTTAATCATGGTGATGATGTCTGATGGATAGTTGCGACACCGCACACACTACTGAGCCTGCGACAGCTCGGTTTCTGGTTACAGGGGGCTGTTTCGTGTGGTCAGCCACTGTGCTTCTTGTTCACCCATTGGTGTTGATGGCGCAGCGTTAGTCATTGGCCATAATTCTTCGCTAATTCTGCGGAAGTTGCCGCTGGAACCAAGTTGACCGAGTAACGCATACAACCCCAAGTTGATGCGTTGAATAAACACGAATGACTTTGGCACTGTTGCGTATTGGGCAATGGCAGAGGTGCGGTCGAATGTGTGACGCACAATTGAAGTTGCGTAACCCGTGGTCCATGTCATCATCTTGGACTCGCGTACTGGCTCGTAGAAATGTGCAAAGTAATCGCCAGCTTCTTCGGTGGTGAATGGTGCATCTTTTTGCAGCATTCCCGCTTCTTCAATAATGCGACGGTAAGACTCCATGTCGTGGTCAAGCACAGCAGCTTTCACCATGCCTTGGAACATTTCCATTTCTTCAACGGTGAAATGCTTAATGAGGCCGAAGTCGAGGAAGGTAACTTTGCCACCTTTGTGGAAGATGTAGTTGCCTGGGTGCGGGTCGCCATTAAAGGCGCGGAAGCGGTACAAGCTGCGAAACACGAAACGGAAGATGGCTTCACCCGCTTTGTCGCGCTCTTCTTGCGGCCATGTGAGAAGTTCGGCAAATGAATGTCCGCTGACAAGTTCCGTGATGAGAATGCGTGACGTTGAGTAGTTGTGCAGTACGTCGGGCACATGAATAAATGGATGGTCGCGATAGAAGTCTGCGAACTGCTGTTGGTTCTGTGCTTCTTTTGTGTAGTCAAGTTCTTCGCGCAGGCGTTCTTTAATCTCGGCAACCATGTCTTCGGGGTTCAAGCTCTTGAAGCCAAATGCCAACAGTGTTCCCAGTAGATCTGCAGTACGAAGGTCTGCGTCAATTGCTTCTGCAACGCCAGGGTATTGCACCTTCACTGCAACTGCTCGCTCACCGTCGGGCGTACGAAGAATCGCGCGGTGCACTTGACCTATGGATGCAGCGGCAATGGGTTCGTCGTCAAATTCAACGAACACTTCCGAAACTGGTCGGCCCAATTCGCGTTCGATCTCTGCATGCACAAGTTCCACGCTCATTGGTGGAGCATTGGATTGCAATTGGCCCAAGGCCAGGCGCAACGGTTCAGGTAAGCCATCGTCTAAGTAACTGGCCATTTGGCCCAACTTCATGAGAGCGCCCTTCATGTTGCCCAATTCATCGGCAACTTGTTGTGCGGTTTTCATCTCGCGTGCACGAGACAACTCTTCTTTCCGCGCCGAACTTGCAAACACTTTGCGTGCCGATGTTCCGGCGTGCGCAAGACCAATGCGTGCACCTAAACGCGCAAGACGACTGTTTCGCTTCCAACGTGAACGATTGGCGATGGCCTTCTTCATGATGACGTCTGATCTGTGTTGTGTTGTTGCGCCCGCTGATGAACGTTGAGGCATGCGGCAACCAAAAGTGGCACGAATCGATCTGCGTGCGCGTACACGGCATCGTGGTCGGCATCGAGTGTTTGTACGAACGCCTGAGGAATGAGATTGGCAACAACGCGCTGTCGGTCCGGACTTACGACGCGATCGTTTGTGGTAACGATGACCGACGTTGGCACGTCAATTGATGGCAACCATTGGCGTGAGTCGTAGCGACCAAGAGCTGCTCCGGCTTCAAGAATTTGCCGCCATTCATGACTGGCTACTTGTTGAGCTGCCCATGGTTCCCATGTCATTGTCTTGCGTGACAAATACAAACGATCGCTCACTGACTCTCGAACAGATGCGGGGGCGACACGCGCAAGAGCACCCACTCCGGCAAGCGCGGTAAATGCCAACCGCTCTTGGCGAGTGGTGACGAAGTGTCCGGCAGTTGCGGCAAGGACCAACCCGCGCACTCGATGTTCGTGTCGCTTCCACATGAGTTGAGCGATAGTGCCTCCCATGGAATACCCAACAGGAATAAATGTTGAGATACCGAGTTGATCGGCAAGAACTGCTGCGTCGTCTGCGCAGTCGGACAATTTAAAGCTCTGCGATGAACGAATTCCGCGGCCATGCCCACGGTGGTCAATAGCAATGACGCGAAAGTGCTTGCCTAATTCTTCGTAACACATGAACCAATTCAGGTCTGCTGTTGCGGTCCATCCGTGCAGCAGTATGAGAGTTGGTGCACCTTCAGGGCCAGGCACTTCGCGAAAGAACGTGGTACCACGACTGGGAAGTTCAATCTGACGCCCTGGCGGAAGAGCGGGAACTTGGTGCTCGCTCAGTTGTCCACCTTCACGACAGTGACGGAGACCTTTGCGCCATTTTCCAAAGTGATGGCCACTTTGCTTCCTTCGTTTTGTCCGAGCACGGCAGAACCGATGGGGGAGACGGGACTCATGATTTCTGTTCCGTCACCTGTTCGGCGCTCTTCAATATGGCCAATGAGATAGGTCTCGGCATCGTCGGGGCTATCGCCATCGAACAAGATGGTGACGCGAGACAACACGCCAACAACACCCGATGCAGGTGCAGATGCAATCTCTGCATTCTCCAGAATGTTGATGACCAAGTTCTTGCGGTCGTTGAACATTCCGTACTCGTCTTTTGCGGCGTGGTAGTCGCCGTTCTCGGAGAGGTCTCCCATTTCGCGAGCGCGACCAATTTTGTCGGCAATCTCGGGAAGAACCGTGTGTTCCAGGTGAGCGACCTCGGCTTCGAGCCGTTTGTAGGTCTCCTCGGAGAGAAGGTGCTTTGCCATGCAGGGAAGGCTATCTGCGCCTTCTAGATTGGTCTCCCTATGGCACATCGCATTGCACTCATTGGCGGAGACGGAATTGGCCCAGAAGTAACGGCTGAAGCAGTGAAGGTGGTGCGTGCCGCCGGCGTCAAGTTCGACGCCACAGAGTTCGATCTTGGCGGTAGCCGCTACCTGCGCGATGGCGAAATTCTGTCCGATGCAACTCTCAACGAGTTGCGCGCATTTGACGCAATCTTGTTGGGCGCTGTCGGAACCCCAGACGTACCCCCCGGAGTTATCGAACGCGGACTGTTGCTGAAGATGCGATTTGATCTCGACCTCTATGTGAACCAGCGTCCGTTTGCCGGTACTGCACCAGGTCATGTCACGCCACACGATTTTGTTGTGATTCGCGAGAACACCGAAGGTCCATATGTTGGCGAAGGCGGCGTTCTTCGTCGCGGAACCCCACATGAAATTGCAACGCAGGGAAGTGTGAACTCTCGTCATGGTGTTGAGCGTTGTATTCGCTACGCGTTTGAATTAGCGGCGAAGCGCACGCGAAAGCACGTCACTTTGGTCCACAAGACAAACGTGCTCACATTCGCCGGCGACTTATGGCAGCGCGCATTCAATGAGGTTGCTGCGGAATTCCCACAAGTAGACACCGCGTACAACCATGTTGACGCGGCGTGCATCTATTTCGTTGAAGATCCGCATCGCTACGACGTCATCGTGACCGACAACTTGTTCGGCGACATTCTCACCGACCTCGGCGGTGCGGTCAGTGGTGGAATTGGGCTTGCGTCATCGGCCAACTTGAACCCCGCTCGCACTGGTCCGTCCATGTTTGAACCGTCTCACGGCTCTGCCCCAGACATCGTCGGCACTGGCAAAGCGAACCCAACAGCAGCAATTCTCTCGGCTGCGCTCATGCTGGAATTCTTGGGCGAAAACGACGCTGCCGCCCGTATTCGCACTGCTTGCGACGCATTGCCCACCGGCTCCACCGTTGAAATCGGAAACGCAATCGCTGCTGCCGTTGCCGCCAACTAATCTCTACACACGTATTCACTGAGGAGCTCACATGCCCACCCTGGTCCCAACACCGAAAATCTGGATGAACGGCACTCTTGTCGACTGGGAGAAGGCACAAGTACA
>CAIVDG010000383.1 GCA_903904615.1 uncultured Acidimicrobiaceae bacterium
AAAGAAGGCGAAACAGATGCGTTGAAGCCAATCAACAAGGGCTTCCTTGTTGCTGGTTCTCTCACACTCGTCGGAACACTTGCACTTGCACTCTCGTACGTAGGCAACAAGGCAACAACGTTGTCCGATGCAGTCGTGAAAGAAAAGGGCATCGACGTAATGACCGGTGCCGGTTGGCGCGTATTCGGTGCTGTAGCAGTTGGTCTTGTGCTTGCACAGTTGGTCAGCCGTCTCACCGAGTACTACACCGCTACTCACCACGCACCCGTGAAGGAAATTGCAGAATCAGCCGAAACTGGTCCAGCAACCGCAATCTTGTCGGGCACCGCATACGGCCTTGAATCAAGCGTGTACGCAGTTATTGCAATTGCTGTTGCAATTGGTGTTGCGCTTGGTCTTGGTGGCGGAAACCTCACCTTCTCGCTTTACCTCGTCGCATTGTGCGGCATGGGAATGCTCGCAACAACAGGAGTCATCGTTTCTGAAGACACCTTTGGTCCAGTGTCCGACAACGCTGCAGGTATTGCAGAAATGTCTGGCGAGTTCCACGGTGAACCAGAGCGCATCATGGTCAGTCTTGACGCAGTGGGTAACACCACCAAGGCTGTAACAAAGGGCTTCGCAATCGGTTCTGCAGTTATTGCTGCAGTTGCATTGTTTGCGTCGTTCATTGAAACCGCTGGTACGGAACTTGGCATTGAAGCCGAGAGCCTTGCCGATGGTGTGTTCAAGGCAAAGGAATTGGCCATCAACGTCGCCGACCCGAAGATCTTCATTGGTCTTCTCATCGGTGGTGCAGTGCCATTCTTGTTCTCAGCACTTTCCATTCGCGCCGTAGGCCGTACAGCTGGTGTTGTTGTTCAGGAAGGTCGTAACCAGTTCCGCGATGGCGGAATCATGGCTGGAACAAAGAAGCCTGAATACGGCCCAGTCATCGACATCTGTACAGAAGCATCACTGCGTGAGTTGGCAACACCAGCTCTTCTCGCAGTGCTCACGCCAGTCATCGTTGGATTCGGAATTGGTTGGCAAGCACTTGGTGGATTCCTTGCTGCAGTCATCCTCACCGGCCAGCTCATGGCGAACTACCTCAGCAATGCAGGTGGTGCATGGGACAACGCGAAGAAGTACATCGAAGACGGAAACCACGGCGGTAAGGGTTCAGAGCCCTACAAGGCAGCAGTTATTGCTGACACCGTTGGTGACCCATTCAAAGACACCGCAGGTCCTGCACTCAACCCACTGATCAAGGTGATGAACCTTGTGTCGTTGTTGATTCTTCCTGCAATCATCTCGAACCAGGACAAGGACGGAACCCGTCTTGTAATTGCTGCGGTTGCCACCGTGGTTCTTGCAGCATCGGTTGTTCGCTCCAGCCGCCAGAGCGCAACTCTTACGGCCAACCTGTAATTCACACTTCGTCGAAAGGGCCCGGGCAGAAATGCTCGGGCCCTTTTGCATGTCTGGGTTCTTGCCTGTTCGTGTCGCTTCTTCACTCGTCGCTAGGCAGACTGTATGTATGCGTTATCTCAGTCTCGAATGGATTGAATCCATGCAAGCCGAAGTGGCTGCGTCGGAATCTTTGGCGACACTTGCTCAGTCAATGTCTATTGGAGTCACTCAGGTTGTCACCGACGGCCCTGAAGGAACCATCGTGTATCACTTACAAGTGGGCGACGGCATCGCATCGTTTGGCCCGGGTCCAGCGCCGCATGAAGACGTACGCATGGAGCAATCCTGGGCTTCGTCTGTTGACATCGCCACGGAAAAGGTGCCCGCACAGGAACTGTTCATTAAGGGTCTTGTACAGGTCAGCGGCGACACCCAACGCATCGTTGACTGCGCGCCTGTTTTTGGTGCGCTCGATTCTGCATTCACCGCGGTGCGCAGCAACACCGAGTACGTGTAGGTCGCCTTAGCGCGACACCACAGCGGTGTCGGTTGTTCCAACGGGAGATGCGTCGGCGTTGCTACCGAACGCCAGACTGGCCACAGTCAACACACTGACACCAAGTGCGATCAAGACGCCTACGGTCCACTGGCGGGCTTTCAGAGGGCTCTCAGGGGCTGTCTGAATGCCAACGCTGAAGTGCTGATGCGCCTGTGAGGTTTCTGGCTGCGTGGTTGACATACGGGAGATTCCTGATAATTCCGACTTGATTTGTCAGGTATTCAATCAGATGGAATCCCCTCGCGCAACTTGGGAGGGCTATTTCCGAAAGTACGGGTTAGATGGCGAGAGCATCGCATCTATGTCGGCCGCTGATGCCTGGGCCGGGCTCGAACACATTGCGATGGCCGCCACAGTGGCATCGCGATTGTTGTTGAAGACGGTTTCCTCGTTGTCGGCGGCGGGGTTTACCCACATCGCGGCAATCACCACGAAGTCTTCCCTCCCGCGAAAAGCGAAGTTCTTGTACGCAGTTCCCATGCCGGCGGCGAGTCCCGCTTGCGCGGCGCCCCACGTGAGTTGGCCATGTTGATCATTCTCAATTGCTGCTTTGTTCACAAACAATGTGAAGGGCTGAATAGGAACGCCCGGTGCTGCCACAGCAACAAAGGGAACATGCCCTGTAGACGGAGTAGCGAGAGCAGTTGCCCACGCAGTTCCCACCGGACCATTACGCGGACCCATCACGATGTTGACGTGGGCTGCATTCGCCCCATCACCAGCGAAACCTTCTCCGATCAACATGACATCGTCATTCATACGGGTAACCGCCCATACCGAGCCAACTTCAATTCATCGTTTGAATCTGTTCCGGGCTTGGTGTCGTATGCAAGTAACGCAACATGCCGTGGCACATCGCCATGCACTGTTGTCACGCGGTGATAACTCCAGCGCCCGTTAAAGATCATCAATGTTCCGGGAGCCATTGGCTCGGTTCGCACAAGATCGGGTCTCTCCCCCGCACGAATTGCTGCAACAACGTGGGCATTGTCATCTTGCTGACTTCTGATCATTGGAACATTCTCGAAATGTCCGCCTGTCAGCGACGGCTGAAGCGCGATGCTGACAACAAAATCTGTTTGATCAAAATGCCAGCCCAACATGTGTCCGTCGCGCATTACAGACAAATTGAGTGCACCGAACGGATCGGCGTATCGATACAGCGAATCATGACCCAAGACGCGCGCAACGAATTCCATAAGAGGGTCCCACTCGTAGAGAGCGCGAATCATGGAATGCGCGGGGAACTGGTCGTACGCGACCACATCAAGATTGGCATTGTTGTCGGTGTGATACGCAATTGTTGCTAGTTCATCGCATTCGCGAACCAGTTGCGCGAGTGCTTCTTCTCGAATGAATCCAGGCAAAATTGCAATGTGTTCTGCCTGAAACTGTTGCTTCAGCGGCGCAATGATTGCGTCACTCTCTAACGGCCACCGATCTGTATTGACCAGTGCCGCCGGATTCATTAGATGAGGCCGAGCTTCTTTACTTCGTCACGCTCTTCAACAAGTTCAGCAACCGACGCATCGATGCGTGCACGGCTGAAGTCGTCAATGTCGAGACCTTGAACGATGCTGTATT
>CAIVDG010000384.1 GCA_903904615.1 uncultured Acidimicrobiaceae bacterium
AATGTTTCATCGTCAACGCAACCCGTTGCCGGAACATCCCTCCACGCAATTAGAACTGTTCAACAGCGATTGCACAAACAGGGGCAATGGATCCGGGCTAAACGAACGGAACAAAACGAGAAAGAATTTTTGGATAGATTTATCCAAATTCCAGAACAGAAGTGTCGCCCTTTCCGTAGGAGCGAAGATGAGACGCGATAAGCGTGTTCATTTGTCTGATGCGTTCGTTTTGGTGCATTCACTCATTGAGTCGTCATATCCGGCACCAACAGGAACTGCACGAAAACTGCATGGGTTGTTGATTCACTTTGAAAAAGACTTGCAAGCCCATGGTCTTGAATTCTTGGATGAGATCACCGTAGATCATGTTTTGCAACACATGTGGTCGGCACGGAAAACGAAACATGGCTACGCGCAAGTATCGCCACGGACAGCAGGCAATCGCCAGTGGGCGTATCGCTTCTTTCAGGTTGCAATGGGGTCTGAAGGTTTCAATGACGGCTTTGACCTCAGCGGTGACACGGTGTTGCGTGGCGAACCAGAATCACCACGACCATTGAACCTTTTGGAACTTGATTCAGTCATCGGAATGGTGGACAGCACGCTGATCAGTACGGGTGAAGATGTGTTGGTTGCTTTGAGCATGTCGGGCGCAACTGCCAACGAAGCCGGGCTGATGCGCGTATGTGATGTTGACCTCGATAACAGGGTTGTTCACTTTCAGGGCGAGAACCCACGAACTGCGGTGCTCACGGAATGGGCTAGTAATCGCATTGCTCTCTTTCTTAGTGAGAACCATCGTGAGAGTGAACAGCGTCTGGCAGTTGCGGATTTTGTGACATCAGAGAACGTTGCACGCACAGTGAATACACGCCTCATGAACGTGATGCGCATGACCGGATTCCGTTCGGGTTCTGGCGTAACAGCTAAATCCATTCGTCTTGGTGCGGCAATGGTGGTGTTAGAGGTCCAAGGGTTAGAAGCTGCTGCATTGTTCTTGGGAAACAACTCACTAGATGCGACTGCACGCATGTTGCGCTACGAGTGGTGGGTGACTAAATAGTGGCAAAGAAACGGCGGCCGCAGCGGGTACAGAATTATGGGCTTGACCCAATTGCTGTGTCTGAAATGGGTGCTGCCGTTGACTATTCCATAGCCGAGCGTGTTGATGGCCATAAAGGAACAACTTCGAGTGATGCCGGACGTAAACGTCGCTCGTATACAACGCCATTGCATCTCAGTGACCTTGACTATTTCATTGCATACGCGACCTATGCACCCATGTGGGAGTTCGCTGAGGAGATAGCAGATGAGTTAGAAACACGTATTGGACCAGGACGCCCTCGCGAATATGAAATCCACTCAGTGATTATGAGCGATGTGATGCTGTATGAAAAGTCCTCTGTTCGTCGCATGTTTCGTTCTCTCGACAACGACACAGTGTGGGGGATTCTCAAAACAGAGATTGAGAAAGCATGGCCCAATCACTCCACACGACGTTTGGAAGAAGCACCGTTGAGTCGTGACCAGTACAACCGTGGGCGACGAATATTGATTAGCAATGTGTTTTGTTACATCGACCGTCTGCGAGAACACTGCCAAGAGACGCAACTAGAGATTGCGCGGCTTATTGGTTGCTTCGTAGATGATGACTCGCTCACGCATCCTTCGAATCACAACATGATCTACGGCGACGCCACATGGCTGGAATCGTTGTATCACTCGAACATTGCTGGTGTGCGAGTTGACCCCGAAACAGGCGAGATCATTCACAGGCGCTATGACCCTGATGCAAGGCACTATCAAGATGACACACAGTTCCCGGGTAACTACTGGGTGAGTGCACTGGT
This sequence comes from uncultured Acidimicrobiaceae bacterium, assembly GCA_903904615.1. Taxonomy (GTDB): domain Bacteria; phylum Actinomycetota; class Acidimicrobiia; order Acidimicrobiales; family Ilumatobacteraceae; genus UBA2093. The sequence goes on from CAIVDG010000384.1 coordinate 1,851, forward strand.
CCGCACAGAACACGCGCATGAACGTGTGATTCTCGATGCACAATTCAAGCCCGATGGCATTG
>CAIVDG010000385.1 GCA_903904615.1 uncultured Acidimicrobiaceae bacterium
AAGGCCTGGCTCTACGGAACCGTCGCTAAACATGGGAAAGTTCAGTGGACGACCATTCTCGGTACACCGGATCGTGTAGAGATGACGTAGCAATGCAGTGAGCGACCCATCGCGAATATGCGCATCGAATGTGCCCTCACAAAAACGTTCGCATCGCACTACTCGCGTCACGTGACGCCATGCGGTGTCGTCATCCAAAGTAGGAACCAGTTCTTTGGTCAACGCCGGTGCGTCCCACTTCATCCAGTCGAACGGCTTCACCAAACCAAGTGCACCCAAAGCCATGTGGAAGTGGTGGCCGTTGCCGTTCAAATTTGGCAACCCCATCACCTGAACCAGTAACGGCTCAAACCCCTCATCGAGAGCAAAGGACAAGGCGCGAGCCCGGCCCCACTTATCTGCAGCGAGCGTTGGGTGAATGTTTGATGTCATGAGTTCTCCTGGTGGTTGGGGTCGGCAGTATAGAAATTTCAATTTTTCCGTTTTGACATCTAGTTGTCTCAAGCAACTAAAGGCCGGACGGGCTTACGGGCAGATCAATTCCTCGTCATCCACCAGGTGATCCCCAATGACCTCGCCGCATTCGTCACAGACCTCGAAAAGTTCGTCTTCGCCATCCGCCATGTCAAACACCGTAGGAAGCACGGCTTTGGCTCGTGCATCGGCTTTGCGGCGGCGCCGGCCCCGCGTGGCCACTCGGTACACCACGTACCACTTCAGAATTCCCATACAAATACGTCCCTTCGCTAAATAAGAGTATATACTACCTTATTAGGAGGGACGCCCTAGTGAAAACAACGACTGATACGGTCAGAACATGAAACTCGGTCCTGGCCTCACGTTCTCCTGGAAGCGCGCTCTCGGCATCACAGCAGCGAAGCGCAAGATCTCTCGCAAGACGGGTATTCCCCTTACACGCAGTGGCCGACGCAGCAAACTCGGAAAGATTCTGGGGATGAAGTGAGGAAACGTTTCGCTCTTGTCGTCACCACACTGGTGCTTGCAGGATGCGGATCCGGCAGCTCTGCAGTTGATTACACAGAGTTTTGTGGGCTTGCACAGAAGATGAACGCCGTGAGCGGAACACATGGTGAAGACCCTGCAGCCATTACCGATCCACAGGTCATGGCAGACACCTGGGCGAAAGTGACCGCGGCAGCCAAAGAGTTACGCGACAATGCGCCGAAAATTGTGAAAGACGACGTGACGCTAATGGTGTCCACAATCTTGGATATGGACGCCATCTTTCAGAAGAACAAGTACGACCTGGTTGCTATGTCAAAAGACGAAAAGACCCGCAAAGCAGTTGATGCCATTAGTTCGCGCGATGGCGTTGCCGATGCGTCGAAGCGGTTCAACACCTTTATGGAGAAGAACTGCGGTGTGTCATAGCGACACACCTATTTCCTACATTCTGATTGAGAGAGAGAACGAAAGGAGACCCACATGACACCAAGTCGATTTGGCGGTGGATGCATCGGTTGGACCTTTGCATTGGTCTTCTGGGGCATCGTGCTCGTTGGTCTCACCATCGTCTTTCCCATCGTCATCATCGGATGGGTCATCATCATTGGCGCAGTACTTGCAGCCGCCGGAGGTGGAGGCGCGTAGTCTCCCCTTTCGGTCTCGTTTCGTTACATGAAAGGAGCCGATATGGCATCAGATAAGCAACCCAGGTGGAAAGCTTCAGGGAATTTCTACTTTGCAATGACCCTCGCAGGACTAGGCCATGAAAATGAAGTTCGAAAAGGAAGTGATATTCCTTATCTCGGACATTTATTAGGTGTTGCATCAATTGTGATCGAAACTGGCGGTTCCGAAGAGCAAGCTGCTGGTGCATTACTTCACGACTTGCTCGAAGACACGCCCACAACGTACAAGCAGCTCGTCACATTGATTGGAATACCCATAGCGGACATTGTTCAGGGATGTACCGACACCACCTACGCGCGAAAGCAAGAAATCAAGAAAGAACAGGAAAATTGGCCCGACGACGAGAAGGCCAAGTTCTGGTGGGAACAGCGAAAGTTTCCATACGTTGTGAATCTCCGAGACAAATCTGCGGACGACCCATCGCTTCTGGTGTCACTCGCGGACAAGACCTACAACGCTGAAAACACAGTGGCAGATCTTCGCAAGTGCAGCGAATCTGAAAAACACACCGTGTGGGACAAGTTCAACGTTGGCTACGAATACCAGCGTCAGTGGTACTGCGAGCTACTTGAAGCATTCCGAAAAGACGGATACTCAAGCGGCAAGCAAGACCTGTTCAACCGATTTGAGAAAGCTGTCAACGAAATGTTCCCCGTTGATGGAAAAGTGAGATGAAGAGAATGAAAGCTGACAAGAAAAAATGTGAAGTGTGCGGAGAGAATTCAGTCGTACCGGTGATGTACGGCCTCCCCACCGAGGAAGCGTTTGAAAGTGCACGTCGCGGGGAAATTGCTCTCGGCGGCTGCATCGTCGACTTTGACAATCCCACTATTGCGTGTACATCTTGCGGATGGAACAACATGTACAACTTTGACCACTTCATCGAAGCTCAGTCGCAAAAAAATGGCGGACTAGCAACGGCCCTTACCGAGCTTTCAGCAGGAGCCAAGACATCACATTGGATCTGGTACATCTTCCCTCAGATTGGTCTTGGTACATCTCCGCAGGCACGACGATTTGCCATAGGTTCTGCGGATGAGGCTGTGGCGTATCTCAGACATCGCAACCT
>CAIVDG010000386.1 GCA_903904615.1 uncultured Acidimicrobiaceae bacterium
CAACAAGCCGTTACCAAGTGAACGCGATGCATGCGTTGGCTATGTACAACGTGAACGTGCGTTGCTGACCAAGGTGCGTGTTGTTGTGTGTTTGGGAAGTTTTGCGTACGAAGCGGTGTGCAAAGAGTGGGGAGTGAAACCTCGTCCGAAATTCGGACACGGAGTTGAAGCCACCGCACCCGATGGCACGGTGATTATCTGTTCATTTCACCCGAGTCAACAGAACACGTTCACAGGCAAGTTGACTGAACCCATGTTGGACGCAGTCTTCTCCCGCGCGGCCCGCTTAGGCGCCTCAGCAATTAGGCGTTAAAGGCTTTTGCCAGCATTGCGGCCGACACTTCGTGGGCGGTGTTTGCGTCGTCCATCAACTGGTGCATTCCGAAGAAACTGTGGAACATTCCGTAGTAGCGAATGATGCTGGCGGGCACGCCATTCTCAATCAACTTGCGTCCGTACGCTTCACCCTCATCACGTAATGGATCGTGTTCGGCGGTGATAACAAGCGCGGGTGGCGCACCTACAAACAGCGAGTCGGGTGAGAACAGTGGTGATGCCAGGGAGTCTTTTTTGTCTGCAGTGGCAGGCATGTAGTGGCCAATGAACCATTCCATTGCTTGTTTGGTGAGTACAGGTCCTGCTTCGTTCTCAATGTGTGACCCAAACGACTGTGTCATGTCTGTTGCGGGGTAAATGAGAAGTTGGAACACCAGTGGCACTGGGCGTTGCTGGGCAACAACCGCTGCGAGGTTTCCACCGGCACTGTCGCCGCCCACCGCAATGCGGTCGGGGTTCACACCGAGTTCGCTTGCGTTTTCATACGCCCAGCGCAATGAACACAATGCGTCCTCTGCGGCTGCAGGGAATGGGTGTTCGGGCGCCATGCGATAGTCAACAGACAACACAGCATGGCCAGAGCGCTTCGCAAGTGAACGACAAATTCCATCGTGCGAATCGAGCCCGCCAATGACCCAACCGCCACCGTGGTAATACACCAGCAAGCCTGCATCGGTGCGATCTGTGGGGCGATACAACCGCGAAGGCACTCCGCCCGCACTCACGTCGCGAATTTCGTGCATGACTTCGGGGCCAGGCACTGAACGTGAGTCGTAATACGCGCGGAAATCTTCAGGAGTTGATTCGTGAATAACTGGTCCGCCGAGTGCTGCCATCATTTCCAGAATTGCTGCAGCTTGTGGATGTAACGCCATGGTGCCCCCTCATGTAAACGGTGAGCACACAGTACTCCCGAACATGGTGCGTGCTGTTAGGCGGAAGGCGTGAGTGCGCTGCGAAGAGCAGACGACACGTGTGCGATGGCATGCTTGCCATCGTCTAACCACGGGAACAGGGAGAAGAAGCCGTGGAACATGCCGAAGTAGCGGACAATGCTGGCGTGCACGCCTGCGGCGATGAGTGCGCGTCCGTAGTCTTCGCCTTCGTCACGCAGTGGGTCGTGGTCAGCTGTGATGATGATGGCGGGTGGACACGTTTCCAACACGGCCTGTGACGCACACACGGGGGAGACGCGCGGGTCCGCCGGTGTGGTGGCGCCGCTCAAGTAAATGTCAATGAACGCCGCCATGTCTTTTGCACGCAGGAAAGGGCCCGCAGCATTCTCTTCGTACGACCGTGTTCCCATTCGGCAATCAGTGACGGGATAAATGAGTGCCTGAAACGCAATGGGCACTGGTTGAAGTTGTGCAACTACCGCAGCAAGGTTTCCACCAGCGCTGTCGCCACCCACTGCAATGCGTGATGCATCGATGCCAAGCTCGCTTGCATTGCGTGCAGCCCATGCGGTTGCTTTCAAGCAATCTTCAAGTCCGGCAGGAAACGGGTCTTCTGGTGCAAGTCGGTAATCCACCGACAACACGGCGTGACCACTTTGGTTGGCAAGTGATCTGCATACGGCGTCGTGTGAACGGATGCTTCCAATAACCCAGCCACCACCATGGAAATACACCAACAACCCGAGTGATGTGTCGTTAGACGGGCGATACAAACGAACGGGAACCCCATCGGCCGACATGTCGCGCATCTCGTGCACGTGTTCGTCGGAGATGTAATCGGTTTGTGCGCGCGCTTCTCTGGCCCGTACTGGGTCTGAGTCGGCGAATGACGGCAACCCGCGAGCCTCCATTAATGCAACAAGGCTGGCGGCTTGTGGGTGCAGTGGCACGGTTACTCCTTCGGAGCGTCTGAAGGCGGTGCGTCGGGGGCTGGCGCGTCTGCTGCCGGTGCGGCGTCTGGTGCAGGAGCCTTCTTCTTCAGCGCAGGTGTTCCCACCTTCACTGTTGTCTCGGCCCAATCTGGCCAACGACGACGGCTCACAATGGACAAGGTGCGCAACAACTTCATTGCTACTTCGTCGTCTTGTGCAGGGCGA
>CAIVDG010000387.1 GCA_903904615.1 uncultured Acidimicrobiaceae bacterium
GACATGTTGCTGCGCGCATTGCATTGCGTGGCCGACAACAACGCTCTTGAAGTGTTGAAGTAAACCTCTACCCCATCGGGCAGACTACGTACATGACAGATCACTCGCATGACCACGGTCGTGGATTGCTACAACAACTTGGAGCAGAGGGCCGTGAATTGCGTGCGCTCATCCCCGATGTGTACAGCGGTTTCGGCGAACTTCACAAAGCCGCATTTGCCGACGGTGCGGTCGACAAGAAAACAAAAGAACTCATTGCTCTTGCCATCGCAATTTCGGTGAAGTGCGACGGGTGCATTGCCAGTCATGCTCGTGGGGCCGCATTGGCTAAAGCAACAGAACAAGAAGTTGCAGAAACCATTGGCGTGGCCATCAGCATGAACGGTGGCCCTGGAACTGTGTATGGCCCCCGAGCACTTGCTGCGTTTAGGGAATTTGCTCGTCCTGAAGAAAAGTCTTAGTGACCAATTGACTTGTTGATGCGCACAGGAATTGTGCGTGGTCCGCGAACTTGTCCGCCAGCCCAGGTGACTTCAGCATCTTCGATCAATTCAAAGTCGGGAACGCGTGCAAGGAATTCTTCAATAGCAACGCGCATTTCCATACGAGCAAGGTTTGAACCCACGCAGCGGTGAATTCCAGCACCGAATGCAACGTGGCGGTTGTGCTCGCGGTCGATGATGACCTGATCTGGATTTTCGAAATGGTCTGGGTCGCGGTTAGCAGCTGGGAATGCCATAAGGACACGGTCACCGGCGTGCATTGGGCAACCTTCGTACTCCATGTCTTCATTCACAAGACGTGCCATTGTGACTGGTGAGTAGGCGCGCAAGAACTCTTCTACTGCTGACGGAATGAGTTCTGGTTCTTGCACTAAGCGTTCGCGGTCTTCTTTATGTGTTGCAAGGTGCCACAACGAAGAACCAATCCCGCTCCATGTTGTATCTACTCCAGCAATCAACAACAGGCCACACATTCCCAAAATAAGACCGTCGGGGAATGGCTCTCCGTCGTGCTGTGCGTGAACAAGTTCGCCAATAAGGTCGGTTGTTGTGCCGGCTTCACGGCGCTTGATGATTTCTCCCATGAAGAAATCTTGAAGTTCAGCACGTGCTTTGATTCGAAGTTCTGGATTTGTCAGACCAGCTTCAAGGCTCCAACGCACCCAGTTGGTGAAAGTGTCTTTCATGGTGGTGGGAACGCCCAACATTGTGGCGATCACCTGTGCAGGAATTTGCTGTGCGTAGTCAACTGCAGCATCGGCAGTTGGTTGTGCAGCAATTCCATCCATTAGCTCGCGACACCATGCACGAGTAAACACTTCAAGTTCATCGACAGCGCGTGGTGAGAATGCTGGGAGAAGTTGGCGGCGTGTCCATGTATGCATTGGCGCATCAACTGCAATTGGTGCGCCCTTTGTCTCGCCATAGGCACCTGACCCTGGAGCCTCTGCTGGTGGAACAACCAAGATCTCGCGAGACGAAAACAGTTCTGGTTCACGCGCCATCTTTGTAACGGTGTCGTACTTAGTAGGCAACCACGAACCGCCCCACTTGTCAGTGTGAGCAATAGGGCATTCGTTGCGCAGGTTGTCCCAAATCTCGAACGGACTCTCGATGTAGTCCTTGTCAAAAATGTCGAATGCAGTTGTCCAGTCGATTAACTCGCCCATGGTGCCCCCTTGGTGTGACCGCTACGCCTGCGGTGCCTATGGTGACAATAACTCCCCAATACGGCCGTGACCATAGTCATAGGCATACGATTCGGCCATGACTCAACTACCTATCGACGTTGACCCCGGCGAAGTGGGCCTCGACCCCCAACGCCTTGCCCGTATTGAAAGCCACTTCGCCAAGTTCGTGGACGATGGCCGCCTACCGGGATGGCACATTGCCGTGTCTCGCGGGGGCAAATTGGCCTACAACGCCACGTACGGCCATGCCGACGTTGAGAACAACAAGCCCATCGCCGACGACACCATCTACCGCATCTA
>CAIVDG010000388.1 GCA_903904615.1 uncultured Acidimicrobiaceae bacterium
AGTTCTTCGCCGTGGCGCGCAGGGTCGACGGCACGCAGAAGAACAGTGTGTAATCCCTCACCTTGTGAGGTGAGTGGAGTGAACGCAACATCATGATTGATGCCAAGTTCAGTCCATCGAGTGGAACTCGCTTGTGGGTCTTTCACGGCGACTTCGTAGCCAAGAATTGCCTGCGCAACCGACGACTCACGTCGTTCCTTCCACTTTTTTCCTGCCCATGGCCATTCGCCGGGAATGTCCGTTTGGTCAATAGAAACAAGGGTTCCTGACGTGTCGCGTGGATGCATGTGGTGACCACGAATTCCGGGAACGGAACCTTCCCACACAAATCGAACTCCGTTGTTTTTTGCATGAGCAACTAAATCGTCAACATTGTCGGTGTCGTAAATAGCCATGTAGCCGCCATCGCCACCACGTTTTTCTAGAAGACGTCCAGCAGTGGTGTTGTCACGAATGGGGGAGACAATCTCGATGAACTGATCTCCAATGCAGAACAAAGCATTGTGAAGACCGAATTCGGCCACCCCTGGGTCTTGGAAAATCACATCGGCATCAAGCACTGTCGAGAGCTCGGAAATGGCGGTGTCGAGGTCGGCTGCAACGAGAGCAATTTGTCGAATTCGGATCATTTCCACACCCTAGACCCTGGGAAACCCCTGCAAATCAACGGGTTCAGAAAGCCTGTGGATATCCACCACTTCCGTGTGACATTCGTTACATTTCCGTTGGGCGGGGGCTTACTCGAAAGAGGTATCCCTATGTACACACTTGGCTCACTCATCTTGTTGGCCATCCTCCTCGGCGCTGTCATGCCTGTGTTCCACAGCATCACCAGCACCGTCAAGTTGGATGCAATCATCAACCGCTTGCCCGTTATCAAGGATCACATCACTCTTGCAGTGAGCATCCTTCTTGTTTGGGCTCTCGACATCAGCATCGTTTCCACAATGACCGGCTCCATGCGCGAATCATGGATGACAATCGTCGTTGACGGATGCATCGTGTACGGAATGGTTCCTGTGAAGGATGCCATCGTGCAATTCATCAGCCGCGGTCTTACCAACCTTCGCGCTGCTTAACAGTTACTCAACAACCTCCAAAGTGGAAGAGCCACCGCGTAAGCGGTGGCTCTTCTTTTTTCGTACTGGTACGTGTTAGCTACGTGGAACTTTGCTCCACGCAATGTCTTTGTCAACACGCGGTTCGCCGGGCAAACCAAGAACTTGTTCACCAAGAATGTTGCGCATGATTTCGCTGGTGCCGCCTTCAATGGAGTTTGCACGTACGCGTAGGAACGCGTGTCGAACTCCACCTTCAGATCCGTCAACAGAGAGTGAATCAGGGCGTCGGAACGAGAAGTCATAACCGACCATCCCATCAGCACCCATGAGTTCAATACTGAACTCGGTCACCTTCTTGTTGAAATCAGCAAGCATCAACTTTGAAATGGAACCTTCTGGTCCGGGGTTGCCAGCCTTTGCAGCTTGAGCTGCACGCATGTTGGTGAGGCGTAACGCTTCGCTCTTGCAGAACAAACGCATCAGTTGGTCTTTGTGTCCTTCGCTACGAGCTTCTGCGGGCTTGCTTTCCCAAATCTTGATGGCTTCGTCAATAGGGCCACGACGTTTTGCGTTTCCGCCACCGCCGCCACCAATTGCGGTGCGCTCGTTCATCAATGTTGTCAACGCGGCGCGCCACCCTTCGCCAACCTCTCCGATGCGATGAGCATCTGGCACGCGAGCGTCGGTCATGTAGACCTCGTTGAACTCTGCTTCACCAGTGATTTGACGAAGTGGCCGAACTTCAACACCTGGTGCCTTCATGTCGAGTGCGAAGTAGGTCATGCCTTTGTGCTTCGGTGCATCTGGATCTGTGCGTGTTACCAACATTCCCCAGTCGGCAAGGTGGGCGAGAGTGTTCCACACCTTTTGTCCGTTGATGATCCATTCATCACCATCACGAATTGCCTTTGTTCCAAGTCCTGCAAAGTCGCTACCTGCGCCGGGCTCGGAGAACAACTGACACCACAATTCTTCGCCAGTAAACATTGGGCGCAAGAAACGCTTCTTCACATCTTCGCTGCCGTGCGTGACGATGGTGGGGCCAGCAAGCGCCATGAAAAAGCTTGCGGGGTCTTGTGCTTTGGCGCCTGCTTGACGAACGCGTTCTTCAATGCGACGGTTCAGTTCAGGGCGAAGACCAAGGCCACCGTGTCCTTTTGGAAAATGTACCCACGCAAGACCTGCATCGAAGCGCGCACCACGGAATGTACGGTCGTCTACTTTCTTCGGATCGAATTCTGCAAGCAATGCATCGAGTGCTTGTTCGACAATTTGAGTGTCTGATGATGTGGCGGTGCTCATGCCGTCAGTCTCGCCGTGTTTGGGTGCCTGAGGCAAATGGGAGCACAGATTTTTTAGCCGATTGCGGCACCAAAGAGGTTGCCCACAAACATGGTGATTCCCATTGCAACGAGGCCTCCAACAACAACGCGAATAGTGGGCTTCAGAGTGCTGGACTTACCAAAGCGTGCACTGGACCAACCAAGCGCAGCCAATGCAAAAGTGACCACAATGAGAGTGGCCCAAATACGCGCCTGGCTGGAAGCCACTGCGGCAGTAAGAAGGGGAACAGCGGCGCCAATAGTGAAAGATGCAGCGGAACCAATGGCAGCCTGAACAGGGCGCGCGGTTGTTGTGGTGGTGATACCAAGTTCTTCGGCCAAGTGAGTAGCGAGTGCATCGTGTTTTGTGAGTTCTTCGGCTACCTCACGTGCCAATGCCTGCGGTAGACCCTTTTCGGCGTAGATGGCGGTGAGTTCATCTAGTTCGTGCTCGGGCATGGTTTCTAATTCCCATGTCTCTTTCGCAATATCAGCCCGCTCGGCGTCGCTTTGTGAACTGACAGATACGTACTCACCGAGCGCCATACTGACGGCGCCTGCGACAAGTCCGGCCATACCAGCAGTCAAGATTTCGTTGCGTTCGGCGTTTGCAGCGGCAACGCCAAGAATGAGACATGCGGTGGAGATAATGCCGTCGTTGGCGCCCAATACCATTGCTCGCAATAGGCCAATTCGGTGGGCAGCGTGACGTTCAAGATGCATCACCACAGTCTGCCACTTATCTGGAGTGTCTCGGGGTGGTTGAATGGTGACGTGCGTTCTGTTCACCCCACAAAACAACTACTACTCGACACTGCTGTCTCCCTTATTGACCAATTCGGTCCCCAGGGATTCACCGTCGACAATCTTCTTGATGCGTCAAAGATCTCCAAAGGATCTTTGTACCACCACTTTGAGGACTTCCACGACGTCATCGAACAGGCTCAGGTCACTCGATTCGTTCGGTATGTAGATGAAGACATTCGTGTTCTGACGTCGCTCCTTACATCTGCATCATCTCGCGAAGAACTTGGACAGCGTTTCACTGAAGTCATCATGGCGTCGGCCGGTTTAGAACGTGCTGAAGCTCGGGCCGACCGAGCAACCATTGTTGGCCTCTCGCGCCACTCAAAGAAATTCGCTGACGCTCTTGCGTTGGAACAACAACGCCTCACCGATTCGTTGGCTGACGTTGCGCGCGAAATGCAAGAACGCGGGTGGATAAACGCAAATCTCGATGTGTATGCACTGGCCACTTTTGTTCAGGCGTATTCCCTTGGTCTCGTATTGAACGATGTCACGGAAAAGCCGTTGTCGTCACAACAGTGGTCTACATTTGTGGCAACTGTGTTGGGCAACTCTCTCTAAGGACCAGTTACAAAATTCGGTACACGTCGTACTGAACAACGCCTTGTCCGGGTGCACCAATTGCGATGGCTTGAATTGCGTTCAGCCAGGTGTACTTCTCGTCACCAGTTTCAAAAAGCGGAGCCGTGGTAATGCGTCGTTCACCATCTTCGGTGGGCGCCATAATTCCCTTGTACGTGGTGTGAATCACTGCGCCGTCGTCGGTGCGAATAAGCGCGCGAACATCGAGTTGTGCAGTTCCGTCGGCGCGCATAGTGAGCCAGTCGGCTCCTAATGCATCGACTGTTCCGTTAATACGCGGACCCTTCACTGTTCCGCCTGTAATGGGAACAATGACGCGAGTTCCGCTGGGTCCGTTTGGCACCACGGATGGCGGCGCGAGTGTGGCTTCCATGCGGAAGAGGAATTCAACAGCGAGTGATGTGGTGTCAGACATGGCTGAACTTTAGACGGTGAAACTGAGGGGTCCGTGCGGAAGGAGGGGGAGAACGGTGTTGGCGAATCGCTGTGCTTCTGTTTCGTGTGGATAGCCAGAGAAAATGAACGCTTCAATCCCCAGGTCGCGGTAGCGAAGGATCTTCTGCGCAACTTGTTCGGGAGTGCCGACCAATGCGGCACCACACCCCGATCGAGCGCGCCCAATTCCCGTCCACAACAATGGCTCCACAAAGCCGTCGTTCATGGCTGATTCGCGAAGTTCTGCTTGGCGTCGCACTCCAGTACTTGTGCTGTCGAGTGATCTCGAGCGAATGGCGTCACC
>CAIVDG010000389.1 GCA_903904615.1 uncultured Acidimicrobiaceae bacterium
CACTTTGTGTCGGCCAGGAAAATGACGTCCGGGTTGGCCGCAACAATTGCTTCGGCACTGAGCTGCGGATAATCATTTCCTTCTTCCACACCATCAGCAATGCTGTTGAATCCAATTTGCTTTAGCAATGCGCCAACGAATGTGTTCGAGGTAACGCTGTAGTAGGTGTTGTCTAACTCGTAGAACGCTTTGTATGAAACGACAGGTGCTTCATCTGGCACTGCGGCATCAATGCGCTCTTTCATGTCTTCCACAACATCTGCTGCGGCGTCAACACGACCCGTCAGTTCACCCAGTTCGGTGATTTGCTTGTACACATCATCGAGCGATGCAGCAGCAGCGCCGGTCCACACATCAATGTCGGGATCTGCGGTAGTGAGCTGTTCGGTGATCTTGTTCATGTCGTTCGAAATGAGAACAACGTCTGGTTCATACGCCAAGATTGCTTCGGCACTTGGTTCGTAGGCAGAAATCTTGGTGACCTTGGGTTCTACTTCTGCTGGGTATGTGCTGAGGCTGTCTACTGCCACTACCTGATCGCCCGCACCAATGGCGTACAACATCTCTGTTGCCGTGGGCGACAAGCTGACAATCTTCAGCGAGTTCTCTGGCGACGTGGTGTCTGACGACGATGTATCGCTACCGCATGCGCTGAAAACAAAAATGGAGGCTGCAATCAGGCTGAATGCGCGCCTCCGATGTGAACGGGTGTTTTTCATTGTGGATCTTCCTCCAAGTAAATGTCTGGAGAAAGAAGAGTGGGTCACAGAATCCGGCGTGAACCGGTTGCCTCCGCGGACCGCCCTTCCTTCGAGGACTGGTTTTTCGCACACAGAATCAGGCGACCGGACTTGTCTGACAGAGTTGCCTCTGACAGAACCACCGTTGCGGGACAGTGCCGGAATCTCACCGGACTTCGCTGATGTCTGTGCAACACCCCTATTGGGGTGCGAAAGAGAAAGTAGCACGACTTTCGAGCCGTGCGTGAAATCTGGCGTTACTTCACCAAATCAATGATGCGTTGGACACCTTCGACAAGATCGTCGTCGCCCAATGCAAAGGAAAAACGAGCAAAACCAGGAGTACCAAACGCTTCACCCGGAACGATGGCAACTTGCACTTCGTTCAAGATGAGGTCGGCCAATTCCAACGTAGTTGCTGCTTTCTTTCCGCGAATGTCGCGGTTGAGCAATGCGGTGAAGTTTGGATAGCAATAGAACGCACCTTGTGGTTCCATGCACGTCACGCCAGGAATAGAACTGAGCATCTGGTGCATCTTTTTGCCACGGCGTTCGAATGCGTCGCGCATCATGTGAACGGCAGACAAGTCGCCGCTCACCGCAGCAAGTGCGGCAACCTGCGCAACGTTCGACACGTTTGATGTTGAATGTGATTGGAAGTTGATGGATGCCTTCATGATGTCTTTTGGACCAATCATCCAGCCCACTCGCCAACCAGTCATTGCGTAGGTTTTTGCAACTCCGTTGAGAATGATGCACTGTTCGGCAAGTTCAGGAACAAGTGTTGGCATTGATGTGAACTTGTGGTCGCCGTATGTGAGATGTTCGTAGATCTCATCGGTGATGACCCACACCTTGTTCTTCACAGCCCACTCGCCAATGGCCTTCACTTCTTCAGGTGGGTATACAGAACCACTGGGGTTGTCTGGCGATACGAACAACAATGCTTTCGTGCGTGGCGTGAGTGCAGCATCGAGCTGTTCAACAGTGACGCGGAAACCGTTTGCTTCGTCGGTGTCGATGATTTTTGCGACACCACCTGCCAGCGTGATTGCTTCGGGGTATGTGGTCCAGAACGGAGCGGGGCAAATAATTTCATCGCCCGGATCACACAGTGCAGCGAATGCAGTGAATACTGCGTGCTTCCCGCCGTTGGTGACCAACACTTGATCTGCCGTGCACGAAAAGCCACTGTCACGCATTGTCTTAACGGCGATTGCCTCCCGTAGCTCCGGCAAACCGGCTGCAGGTGTGTAGCGGTGGTACTTCACCTCGCTGCATGCCTTGATGGCTGCTTCCACCACATGGGCGGGGGTAGGAAAATCGGGCTCGCCAGCGCCGAAGCCAATGACATTCTGTCCTTGGGCCTTCAGAGCCTTGGCTTTAGC
>CAIVDG010000390.1 GCA_903904615.1 uncultured Acidimicrobiaceae bacterium
GAAATTCCGAGATCCATGACAGTCCTAGATCAGTCCGCGTGCTTCACGCGCTGCGGCAATCTCAAATAGGTCTGGCTGATTGATGAATGACTCAGGTTCTTTTGGTCCCCATACAGAAAAACCGGCAGGGCCATCAGACCCTTCCCAGTCACGCTTGCAATGGTTCCGTGCCCAGTCTTCATCATCAGTGATTTGGTCCATGTCGGAAAAGAACTCAAACATGTTTCCCGACGGGTCGGTGAGATACCAAAACATATTTGCGCCCAGGTTGTGGCGACCTACACCCACCACGTTGGCATCTGGTCGTTCCGCGAGTACTTCCATGCCCAACTTTCCAATGGCATCAACATCGTCAACTTCTAATGCGTAATGGTTGAGATGACTAGTGAATCCTGGGTGGATGAACAAGTTGTGATGGTCTGATTCCACACGCATAAAGGTGGCGATTCCATTCAGGATTTGGTCGGAAACCTTGAACCCGAGTCCGTTTATATAGAAATCAGTGACCTTCTCAAAATGTGGAGTACCAATGACCACGTGACCAAGGCGGCGCGGGGAACGAGGCTTCAACTCGGTAATTGCATCTGCGCGCAGGCCATCTCGGTTGATCTTCCCAGAACTGTTGAGGCTTCGATCGGGCGAAGGTGTGAGTGGGGCGGGAGCGCCAACTTCAACTGTGATCGCATGATCAACGATTGGGTCTTTGCACGTCAGAGTGGTTCCTGAGATAGTTGATTCGACACCCATATCTTTTAAGCGCTTAGCAATATTGGCTAGGTCTTGCTCTGTCTCGCAACTGAGATGCAAGGCGGCAAGGTGCCGGTAGTCGTCTTCAACAACGGTGATCTGTTTGTTGCGGTCTGCAGTGCCAAGAGTCCCAGAAGCATCTGCAGTGAGGCCGCGTCGCTGCCAAAATTCGCTGAGTTCATCCGGGTTCTTCACTGCAAGATCAATGGAGAGTATTCCATTCAGAGCCATGGTTACTTCGCTTTCTCGTAGTTGCTGACGCGACGACACACGTTGGTGAGTGTTCCAATTCCTTGAATTGTTGAGGTGACGACATCGCCATCTTTAAGAAACTTGCCTTGAGTTGCTCCTATGCCATCTGGAGTGCCAGTGAAAATGATGTCACCAGAAGAAAGCGTCGTGATGCGCGATAGGTATTCAATCAGGAACGGCACATCGAAGATAAGATTTTTTGTTGAATCGTTTTGTCTTACTTCGTCGTTCACGCGAGTTTCCATAACAAAATCATTTAGGTCTGCAAAGTGATCCGTTGAATAGACAAACGGACCGATTGGGCCGAATGTGTCGAATGACTTTCCTAAGTCAAAGTGGGGAGGTTGTGCTGCAAATTGTGCAAACCGATCTGAAATGTCCTGACCAACTGTCACGCCAGCGACGTGGCTCCATGCGTTTTCTCGATCGATGTCTTTTCCGCCAGTACCGATAACGACCACAAGTTCAACCTCGTAATCAACTCCGTCGGAGCGCATTTCGATATCTGAA
>CAIVDG010000391.1 GCA_903904615.1 uncultured Acidimicrobiaceae bacterium
CACCACTGTTCGAATTCTTCGCGTTTCCCAGGCAACGGTGTGCGCGCAATTGTGACAGTCACAGCGCCCGGAGCAATCTTTGGCAGTTTTCCTGTCTCGAAGTTGCCTGTGAGGTCCGACATAGCGATTACGGTAGTCGTGTATTCTCTGTAATTCAGTTTCCTGTATGCGCGCACTTGTTGTTTATTGTCACCCCATAGAGGGAAGTTTTTGTTCTGCATTGCGAGATGCCGCCGTTTCAGGCCTTCGCAAGGCGGGGCATTCAGTGGACATCATTGACCTCGCTGCAGACTCTTTCAATCCGGTGATGCTTGAAGACGAATGGTTGTCATACACAACGATGAATCCGGTGTTTCCACCAGATATGGCGAAATACGTGGACCTCGTTAAAAACGCTGAAGTGATGGTATTCGTGTACCCCACATGGTGGTCATCGGTGCCTGCGCAGCTGAAGGGATGGGCAGAACGAGTATTCATGCCCACCGTGGCTTTCAAGATGAATAGCAAGAACCAGGTTCGCCCGGCCTTGCGAAATCTGCGACGCATAGTCACAGTGACAACATTTGGGTCGCCCTGGGTCTATGTGAAAGCCATCAACGACAATGGCTCTCGGATGTTTTCGCGTTCATTGCGATTGTCTTGTGTTCATCGCGTTCGCTTCCTACGCCTGGCGCACTATCGAATGGATCGATCTACGCCCGAAAGTCGCACTGCGTTTCTTGCTCAGGTTGAAGACAAGTTGGCTCGCTTATGAACGTTCTTGTCGTCTCTGCGCATCCATCGGAAAAATCTCTGCACGCCACTTTGCGTTCGGTCACTTTGGAAGAAATTGAGCGTGTAGGGCACGTGATTCGACATAGAGACTTGTACGCAGAAGCGTTTAATCCGGTGTTTACTCCGTACGAGCGGGTAAACCACGTCGGAGATCTGCAGCAGAAACTTGCACATCTGCCAGAACTTGCCTCATATGTTCACGATCTTCAGTGGTGCGATTCTCTTGTTCTTGTGTATCCCACCTGGTGGTCAGCACAGCCCGCAATTCTGAAAGGGTGGATTGATCGCATCTTCATGAGTGAGGTGGCGTGGACATTGCCCGAAGGTGCGTCACGGATCACTCCGCTACTCACGAATGTGCGACGACTAGTGGTGGTGACAACTCATGGGGCTCCCAAACACATCAATGTGTTGCAGGGAGAAGCGGGGAAGAGGATCGCCCTTCGTTCAATTCGTGCCATGTTCCATCGCCGAGTTCGTACCAACTGGATTGGAATTTACGGTCTTGATCACTCAGATGACGCGAGCCGCGAAAAAATCATCAATGATGTTCGTCGTCGAGTTCGTCGAGCGATGCGGTAGATCTGCTCTGTGGCCACAGGGCGAACAGGGAAACTAATCCGAGAACACGAATCATTGCGCTCACCGTGACTGCGTGGCGAACATGTTCAATTCCGCTGGTATGCATCGTGATGAAGTAGATGCTCCATGCGGCCAGTACGGCTGCTGCGAGTAGCACTGAGGTGGAGCGCGCTCTGGGTCGAAGAAAACCTGCCAACAACGCAACGCCAGAAAGCAATGTCCACAGTTGCCAAGTGAGGAATATTGATTGAGGAATCATGGCCCCGTTCTTCAACGGGAGAAAGTCGCCATTCGGAGGGTTCAAGGTTGGCCCCGCTAGTTGGCTGGCGTGTGCGAATGCATCAGATGGATGCGTGATGAGATAGCGAGACCACTCCCTCCAACCGTTGTTCTTCAGCCATGTGGCCAACTGAACTCCACCGACACGCATTAACTGAGGTGGTTGTTGACCCACTGGTAGTTGAACAATTGCGGCAACATCTGGAGGCAGTTCCTCGGCATAGTCATAGCCAGTGGCAGTGCGCATGTTGGGAATGTTTGGCATTCCGCGTTCTACAAACCATGCAAAGCGGTCATCATCGGAAATGACACGGCTTGAGATCACTGTGTACATGTTCAGTAATGACACATGAGAGGTGGTGCGTAACGAGACAATTCCGGCACCAAACAATGTAAGTAGGGCAAGTGTTGTCATTGTTATCTTTCGCGCACGCGCACGAACGAAGGAGATAGTTGACGGCACTAGGCACACGATGACCACTACAAGGTGTGTGGGCCGAGATAAAACGCACAAGGTGAGAGCAGTTCCCCACATGACGTTGGAGACCATTGTTCGGGTGTGGAGCCGGTACAAGGTGGCTGCTAACGCGGCGACAGCAAAGGTGATACTGAGTGATTCAGACAGAATTGCAACGTCATAGCGAATGATTTGTGGTGAAACGCCAAGAAGGAGTGTGGACGCAAATGCTGTTCGAGGGAAACGGCTGATGGACGATAAGACCCAGGCAAGAAACACCCACGCCAGGGTGCCGAGAAGCACCTGGAACATGATTCGCAGAGAGTCCGACCCGGCGAGAGAGAACACAAAAGGAATCGGCCAGGGTCTGTCGGTGTGAGTAAAGAATTTCACCGTGTGGTACCCAACAGAATCGGGATAGCGGACGGCATTCTGTGAGACAGACGCCATGGCACGAACGATGAGCGCTACTGCCGTTGCTATTACCGCAAACCACGGCATACGCAGCAAGAACCGTATGCGCAACATGAACTAGACGGTACTCGTCTGTGTCGGGCTAGATGAGGTCTAGTACCGTCGGAATCATGAAGACATTGCAGGTTGAAGAACTTGGTTCACTCGATGCGCTCCACGTTGTGGAACTGCCCAACGCACCACTAACCGATGGTCACATTCGAATTGATATTCGTGCGTGCGGTTTGAACTTTGTTGACTCGCTCATGATTGAAGGTCGGTATCAGATAAAGCCACCCGTGCCATATCGCCCGGGTTCTGAAGTTGCAGGCGTCGTCACCGAAGTTGCATCAGATGTGTCCACTCTGTCGGTGGGTGATCGTGTGTTTGTTCCCATCGGTGTGGGGGGTTTCTCGGACTCTGCTGTTGTGCATGCTTCACGCGCACTACGTATTCCAAACAACTTGACCGACGGCCAAGCCGCCACATTTATGCAGAGCTATCTCACTGCATGGTTTGCATTCCGACATCGCGCAGACATTCGTGAAGGCGACACAATGTTGGTGTTGGGCGCAGGCGGTGGAATTGGTCTGGCTGCTGTCGATTTGGGTGTTGCAATGGGTGCAAAGGTAATTGCAGCTGCATCGTCTCCAGAAAAGCGTCAATTGGCAATGGACGCGGGTGCATTCGCCACCATCGATGTTCTCACTGAAGATCTCAAGCTTCGGGCACGCGAACTTGCCGATGGGAAACTCGACCTGGTCTACGACCCCGTGGGTGGTGACCTTGCAGAACAGGCATTACGCGCATTGGCCTCTGGGGGTCAGTACATGGTCGTTGGTTTCGTTGCGGGAATTCCAAAACTGCCTGCCAATCTGGTTCTGTTGCTGAATCGCACTGTGATTGGCGTTGATTGGGGTGCTTGGGTAACGAAGAATCCAGCAGCTCACGCAGACATGGTGGTGGAAGTGTTGAAAGAAATGGGCGAAGGACGCTTGCACCCAGTGGAGCCGGTGTCCTATCCCATGTCGCAGGCTGTTCAAGCGTTACGAGACATGCAGAATAGAAAAGTTGCGGGCAAAGTCATTCTTGTTCCCGACTTCTCCTGACATTTTCTGACACATCGTCAGGGAGTACACGACGCTGTTCCTGCGTCGTATGTGAGATTGTCCAACGCGCTCACGAAGCCCCATGAGAAAGTGGTGGGCGTCAATGTGAGTTGAACTACGCCGTGGTCTGAGTTCAACATGTATTGACTTCCGGGAACTGCAGGCCCAAGCGGGTACACCTGGGCGCCGCCGAGACCTGAAATAAAGAGTGGCACACCACCTGCTGCGGGTGCTCCAGTTGCATCGAGTGGCCCGAATCGTTCGTAGTGGTGATCATGTGCAGTCATGACTAGGTCTGCACCATTTGCAACCGATGCTTCCCATAAGTACTGCGTTGATGCAGTGGCGTATCGGCCGCTAGAGACGAATGGGTGGTGCATCATGACTGCTGCACATTTTCCGTCGGTACGAGCTCGCTGCAACTCATTGACAAGCCAGCGTGTTTGGGCAGATGTTGCGGAACATCCGGAGTACAACTGGCCTTGGCACCAAGAATCAACGGCAATAATGCGCCAGCCACCGGCGTCTGTTGTCCAGTACGACGGGGACATTTCTCCGAAGTATTCAACGTATCCAGATGCTCCACTCGTGATGTATTCATGATTTCCGCGAACGGGGTAAGTGATGTTCTTGAAGGCACCCCACGTTGTGCCGTAGAAGGCACGAAGATCAGAAATGCTTGCTGCTTCGTATTGAAGATCTCCCAGTGCGATGACACC
>CAIVDG010000392.1 GCA_903904615.1 uncultured Acidimicrobiaceae bacterium
GTGAAGCCCACCAGGTACTCGTACGCCCCCGCCATGAGGGTACCGTTCTCACATGGAACGCACTGCTCCTCAGTTGCCCAATGGTCTCGTTGTCATCGTGAAACGCGAATGCGCTACATGCCAAATGGTGGATCCGGTTCTTGCTGAACTGGCCGCAACAGACATTCCACTCACGGTGTACACGCAAGACGACCCGTCTTTCCCCCCATCGGTGGTCTCGCACCACGACGAGGACCTTTCCATCTCGTGGCACTACGACATTGAGACAGTTCCCACAGTTCTGAAGATTGAAGACGGTCGTGAGATTGACCGAACTATTGGGTGGTCGAAAGAGCAATGGCGCAATATCACTGGTGTTCGCTCATTAGGTGAGGCGTTGCCTGAAATGCGACCAGGGTGCGGATCAATGAGTGTTGACCCCGACCATGTCGATGCACTGCGCGCACGTTTCACCGATTCACCCGTGTTGTCTCGCACTATTGAATTCTCAACAGCAGAAGATGAATTTGAAGCAATGTATGCACGTGGCTGGACAGACGGATTGCCTGTCATTCCGCCAACACGTGAGCGTGTTCTCAAGATGCTCACGGGCACGACACGCCATCCACAAGATGTTGTTGCGTTGTGTCCGCCAGATTTAGTGGAACTCACAGTGGAAAAGGTCGCCATTAACGCGGTCATGGCGGGCTGCCTTCCCGAGTATTTACCGTGGGTTATTGCAGCGCTAGAAGCAGTATGTAACGACGAGTTCAATATGCATGGCGTGCTTGCAACAACAATGCCCGTAGGTCCCGTCATTGTGTGCAATGGTCCAGGAACCCGCGCCATTGGAATGAACTCAGGAATCAATACATTCGGTCAGGGAAATCGTGCGAACAACACAATTGGTCGGGCGGTGCAACTCACGATTCGTAACGTGGGTGGTGGACGACCCGGCGAAGTTGATCGTGCAACTCATGGCAACCCGGGAAAGATTACGTTTTGCTTCGCCGAAGACGAAGAGTGTTCACCCTTCACTCCACTCTCAGTAGAACGCGGCATTCCACTTGGCGTTAACGCTGTCACCGTCTTTGCAGGCGAAGGACCACGCTGCGTTGTTGACCAACTTGCACGTACCGCAGACGAACTTGTGAACTCATTCGTTGCGTGTCTACTCACAGTGCACCACCCGAAATTGGTGATTGGTTTCGACGCAATCTTGACCGTGAGCCCCGACCACGGTCGTGTCTTTGCTGAAGCAGGCTGGACTCGAGAGAAGTTGGTCGAGGAAGTCACCCAACGCTCTCTTCGACCAGGAGCCGATCTTGTTCGCGGAGCGCACGGAATGGCAGAAGGGGTACCACCCCACCTTGAATCGGCAACGTTGCCTAAGTTCCGGCCTGGTGGGCTACTGGTCACGTACGCAGGTGGTGGTGCAGGGTTGTTCTCGTCCATAGTTGCCGGCTGGGCAAATGGAAAAATTGGTAGCGACCCCGTTACCCGCATCGTCAATCCGTAACGCTCCAACCGTGACATACTGATGCCAATGGCTTCCATCACCATTCTTGATCCGACCAATGAGTCGAAGCCCGCAACACGCGAGTTGTTGCAACGCCCCGGCAGTATCAGCGGGCACACAGTTGGTTTGCTCGACATTTCGAAGCCGCGTGGAAATGTGTTTCTGGACCGTCTTGAAGAACGTCTCACCGAACGTGGTGCCAAAGTATTGCGATTTGCAAAGCCCACGTTTACAAAACCTGCTCCTGTTGACCTGCGTCATGAGATCTCCACTCAGTGCACCTTGGTCATTGAAGCTCTTGCCGATTGAGGCAGTTGCACGACATGCAGTGTGCATGACATCGCAGATTTAGAACTTCGAGGAATACCCGGGGTGTTCGTCGCCTCCGAAGAGTTCATTTCGGCTGCTGAGGCACAATCCCAAGCGCTCGGATTCCCCACTCTCCGCAGAGTCTTCACGTCTCACCCCATCCAAGATCGCACCGACGCCGAGATGCGCGACCTTGCAGATTCGGTCTTTGACCAGATTCTTGCCGCCATCACCGAATAAGTGCTGTTGAGCGACATCACTGGCCGCAGTGCCAGATAACTGTTGCGCGTCAAAGAGCACTGATGCATCGCAGAACTACAATGGAACGGTGACCACCCCGACCCGAATTCTCATGTTGCGCCATGGACAGAGCGAATGGAATGCCATGGGTCGCTGGCAGGGTCAGGCCGACATTGAGCTCACCGACTTGGGGTACGAACAAGCACGTCGGGCCTCGGAGAAACTGGGCATGTTCGATGCCATTGTTTCTAGCGATTTGCGTCGCGCACATCTCACCGCCACCATCATCGCCAATGGTTTGGGAGTTGGCATTTTGCCCCCAGACCCACGGTTACGCGAGACCGACGTGGGCGAATGGCAAGGGCTCACGCACACACAAATCGAACGCGATTGGCCCGGCTATCTCGACGACCACAAGCGACCGCCAGGTTTTGAAAGCGACGACTCAATTGTCACGCGAGTGTCGGCCGCGTTGTTTGACTTGGCAGAACAGTTTCCCGGTAGCGAAGTGTTATGTGTTGCGCATGCGGGCGTTATTCGAGTGATGCGTCGGGCACATCGAGTTTCAGATACGCGTATTGCAAATCTTGGTGGTTGTCATTTCATTGTCACACCCGGGACTTCTGCCTCCATTGAAATTGGCGACGTTGTCGACCTGTTTGAACATGGTGAACTTGGCGAAGAGTTATAAGCGTGTTCGACCGCTTCATTGACACCACCTACGCGCCCGTTGTTCGCACAAACGTGAACCGTTTGGTGTGGGGACGCCTTATCTCTAACGCTTGTTACCGATTCGCGCCGCCATTCATTGCTGTTATTGCGCGAGGTCTCGATGTTTCTGTCGCTGAAATAGGTGTTGCGTTCACCATTGGCGAATTCGCAGGTCTGCTATCTCCCGTCATCGGACGATATGTGGATAGGGCAAACCGTTTAGTCGCCATGACTGCTGGCATGGTGTTGATCACGGCATCGGTCTTGCTCGCAGCGTTCTCCACGAACCTTGTCATGTTCGCTGCCGCCATGTTCTTGATGAGTGCATCAAAGGTTCTGTTCGATACATCTCTCATTGTGTGGGTTAACGATCATGTTCCCTATGAGAA
>CAIVDG010000393.1 GCA_903904615.1 uncultured Acidimicrobiaceae bacterium
GTGCGTAACTCGTCGGGCTGAAGTTGTGATGTATGAGCAACGTCTAGCCATGCAAGTGCATTGTCGCGTTGGCTCAGGGCCCAACACGCGCGTGCTGCACCAAACGCATTAGAGAACGACGGACATTTCGTGTACGCATCGGTGGCGTATGCCAATGCTTGTTGTGCATCGCCAACATCCAGCATGGCTGCAACAACCATTGAATCCAGTTCCGGGTTGCCGTCGGACACTAAGCGAGACTGGTCAAATGCGCGTTTGAGTCTGCGAGGAAGTGATAACTGTTGCCATTGAAGTACCAGCAAGAAAACAAATAATGGCAACAGACCAGTGAGTCCGAAGAACAGACTCGCAGCGGCGATAACAACAGTGACCCCAAAACTCATTTGTAGAACCGCAAGACGTCCGCGCTGTGGGAAAAAGTGTTCGACCACCTCACCGACAACAGCACCGCCGTCTAGCGGGAGCAATGGAATGAGGTTGATGAGCCCCAGTGCGATTCCTGCCCACCATGCGGCGGCTGCCATTTCACTGGAGGCAATGTCTGTGCGACTAAACGGATTGATGCCAAATGCAAGAAGAGCAACTGAGGCACTACCCACTTGAAGCATTGGGCCAGCGAGAGAGATCGTGATTTTCTGTCGCCATGTAAGTGGAATTGAGGTGGAATACGAGGCATACGCCACCATGAAGTCCAGCGCAATAGATGCTTCACATTTGTACCGACGTGCGGCAAATGCATGTCCCAATTCATGTACCACGGTGAAAAGTGCAACTGCGCCTGCTACCCATAATCCCAGAGGAAACGGATACAGAAACGCCAGAACAACGGTGAAGATTCCGAATCCGGGTCGAATGGCGGTGGGAAAACCAAACAGTTGAAAGGTGCGTGGAGCGGACCGACGCGTTGCACGAGGCATGGTCGAAGTGTAGAGACCACGGTGAGCCCACTGTCGTCAGGTGGCTAAATCTGTGTACTAAATGTTCATCCGGACAAGGCATTCGTCACTACTTCATAGACTGACAACGTGCCTTTCGTTTTCGCATTTGATCACAAACACCGCCGTCCACCGATGGACATGAAAGATCTCTTGGGCGGAAAGGGCGCCAACTTGGCAGAGATGATGAGTGTGTTGCGGTTGCCAGTTCCTCACGGCTTCACCATCACCACGGACGCGTGTCGTGCATACATGCATGGCGGTTGGCCAAAAGGACTTGATGATGAAATTGCGCGTCATGTTGCACTTTTGGAAAAGAAGATGGGTCGGTCGCTGGGCGATGCACACGATCCACTTCTGGTCTCGGTGCGTTCTGGTGCGAAGTTTTCTATGCCCGGAATGATGGACACGGTGTTGAATCTCGGCCTGAATGACAAGAGCGTGAAGGGTCTTGCAGCGTCAACACAGAACGAACGCTTTGCGTACGACTCGTACCGTCGCTTCATTGCGATGTACGGCCGCATCGTTCTCGGTATTGATGGAGATGTATTTGAACATGGGCTCGAGAAGCTAAAGGCAGACACGGGGGCAAGAACTGATGCCGACATCCCCGCTTCATCGCTCATTGGTCTGTGCGACATCTACAAAAAGGCCGTAGTGGAGGCAACAGGCAAACCTTTTCCCCAAGACCCGGTCAAGCAGCTTCGCGGTGCAGTGGAGGCAGTCTTCCGTTCGTGGAATGGCCCGCGCGCAATTGCGTATCGCGTGCGGGAGAAGATCAGTCACGAATTGGGGACTGCTGTCAATGTGCAGGCGATGGTGTTCGGTAATCGTGACGAGAACTCAGGTACCGGTGTTGGTTTCACGCGCAATGCGGCAACAGGTGAAGCCCAGCCCTATGGAGACTTTTTGGTGAATGCGCAGGGTGAGGACGTAGTAGCTGGAATCCGTAACACCCAAGACCTGAATGCACTACAGATGCAGTTCCCAGACATTCATGAAGAACTTCTTGCAATCTTCGCTCGTCTTGAGCATCACTACAAAGACATGTGCGATACAGAGTTCACCATTGAGCAAGGCAAGTTGTGGATGCTGCAGACTCGTATTGGTAAGCGAACCGGTGCAGCAGCGTTGAAGATGGCGGTCGACATGACATCTTCAACGGGGACAGGAAAGTCAGCGTGGAAGATCTCAAAGAACGAAGCCATCATGCGCATTGCTGCAGATCATTTAGATCAGGTGTTGCACCCACAGTTCGCGAGCAAGGGAGAGGCTCTCACAAAAGGTCTTGCAGCCTCGCCCGGTGCAGCTGTTGGGCAGGTGTACTTCACCGCAGACGATGCAGAACGTGCAGCAAAAAATGGCGCCGATGTCATCTTGGTGCGCAGTGAAACCAGCCCGGAAGATGTTCACGGAATGATGGTGGCCAAAGGCATCCTCACCTCTCGTGGCGGTCTTGTGAGTCACGCAGCTGTTGTGGCCCGTGGGTGGGGTACTCCAGCAATTGTTGGTGCAGACAACGTGAAGATTATTGATCGTTCCTTTTCGGTGGGAGATGTCACCGTTCATGAAGGCGATTGGCTATCCCTAGATGGAACTACTGGTGAAGTCATTGTTGGCAAACTTGAACTTGCCGACTCTCAACCGCCTGACGAATTCAACACAATTTTGTCGTGGGCCGATGCAGTGCGAAAAGGAAAGTTTGATGTTCGTGCAAATGCCGACACAGACGAAGATGCGCGCAAGGCGCGGCATCTTGGTGCGCAAGGCATTGGTTTGTGTCGCACCGAGCACATGTTCTTGGCGCCTGACCGCTTGCCAATCGTGCGACGAATGATTCTTGCTGAGACTCCTGGTGACGAAGCCGATGCTCTTGAAGAGTTGCGTGTCGCTCAAAAAACCGACTTCGTTGGAATTCTGACCGAGATGTCTGGCTTGCCTGTGACCGTACGTTTGCTAGATCCGCCATTGCACGAGTTTCTTCCGCATGTGAACGAGTTAGAGATTAAGCAAGCCACCACAGGGCTGATGCCTGAAGATGAACAGTTGTTGAAGGCTGCGCGAGAGTGGAGCGAGGTGAACCCCATGTTGGGTACACGCGGAGTTCGTCTCGGCGTATTGAAACCAGGCCTCTATGCCATGCAGGTACGCGCATTGATGGAAGCCGCCGATGAAGTTTCCTCCCGTGGTTATGAACCCATTGTGGAAATAATGATTCCGCTCACTGTGACACGTGAAGAACTTGCTCTTGCGCGTAGTTGGGTAGAAGAAGTTCTTGCCGACATCAATTCACGCCCTGCGCCAAAAGCGAAGAAGGGTGGAAAAATTGTGAAGCGTCCGAAAGTGACTATTGGCACCATGGTGGAA
>CAIVDG010000394.1 GCA_903904615.1 uncultured Acidimicrobiaceae bacterium
TCCGCACTGCACCGCACCTTCGGTGATGAAGGCTTCTTGCACGTCGGTGAGGGTTCCGTCGACATTAAGCCCTTCAACTGTTGCAATCTCGCAATTCACTGCACTTGCAGCCATGACAAGGCAACTACAGACCGACTCACCGTTAACGAAAACAGTGCAACTACCGCATTCACCTTGTTCGCAAGCGCCTTTCGCGCCGGGCAGACCCAATCGCTCGCGCAATACGTACAGGAGACTTTCGCCAATCCAAGCGTCGGAGACTTGACGTTCAACGCCGTTGACCTTCAATGAATAGAACTCTGCTGAACTCATGAGTGAACTCCTCGTTGTGAAAGGCGTTGCGCCAGGACCCCGACGGCGTGTCGTCGGTAGACCGCGGTGGATCGGTGATCGTCGATGGGTTTAGATTCTTGTGACACCAAACGCCCAAACTCTTTCGCGGCATCGTCAGACACCACACCGTTGGTATCTAGATGCGCCGAAAGAAAAGCCTCGGCTTGCGGGCATCGCAACACGGTGGGCCCAACGCTTCCTAGGGCAATTCGAGGAGTTCCGTCTTGCAGTGCGAAGCAGGCCGAAGCAACAGAGATAACCATTGCGTTGCGAACGCCTACTTTGGCGTAACCCTGACGGCCATTCATGGCGGGGAGTGTCACACCAAGAATGATCTCGTTTTGATGACGAGCGTTCTTCTTGGGTCCGACCATGAATTCTGCAACGGGAACATCTCGTGATCCGTTTTGTGACACCAAGTGCACTACTGCGTCTAGTGCGGAAAGAACGGGAAGTGAATCACCGGCTGGTGAACATGTTCCTAAGTTGCCTCCCAGTGAACCAGCGGCTCGAATTTGAGGCGACCCAACAGTTCGTGCAGCTTGTGCGAGTGCGGGCAACTCCTGGGCCAACGGTCCTGACTCCATGTTTTTGTAGGGCACAGCCGAGCCAATGAAGACATTGCCCGTTGATTCATTGATGGACCACGCCGATAGTTCAGGGACGTGACGCAATGAGATGACATCGTCGGGTTTGCGATGATTGAAGTTGATTTCCACCATGAGGTCTGTTCCGCCGGCAAGCAATGTGGCACCCGGTGTCTCGGAGAGCATTCGTGTGGCCTCTGTGAGGTTGTGGGGTAGAAGAACCGGCACGGTTACAACCTTTCGTGCAATTTCTTGGCCGCTTCAGCAGCCTTCGTTGTTATCTCGTGATAGTCGAATTTGGTGGGAACACCATCTCTGACAAGGCACTCTCCATTGACCACGACATTGGTGGCGCGAATGCCAGGAGAGAACGCCACGTGCCATGGGCTGTCTACGTCTTCATAGGTCCATGTCACTTCATCGTTCACCACGTCGGGGAAGAAATGCCGGCCGTTCGATAACCACTGCCACGCGGTCTCTGGTGATGCTGTGATGTCGTCTTCGCGATGGCGCACATAGGCCAGCCGAAACTCTTCCAACATGTCGGCGCCAATACCGTCTGTGCCCAAGATGATTCGATTTTGGCGA
>CAIVDG010000395.1 GCA_903904615.1 uncultured Acidimicrobiaceae bacterium
AAGGTGTGACACTGCATCGACTACTGCGGACTGAAGCGCTGGTGTTGCACCAATGGTTCCTGATTCACCAATTCCCTTAGCGCCAATGAGGTTGACCGGTGTTGGTGTTTCCATGTGAACAACGGTGACGCTTGGCAGTTCCGCTGCAGAGATAAATGCGTAGTCAGCGAGGTTCGACGTAATGGGGTTTCCGTCTGGGTCGTAACACACTTCTTCAAGCAGTGCCTGCGCTGCACCTTGTGCAACTCCACCGTGAATTTGGCCTTCAAGCAACATGGGGTTTAACACCTTGCCAGCGTCGTCACATGCAGTGTGTGCAATGTGGCGAACCTTGCCAGTCTCTGTGTCTACTTCCACAATGGCGACGTGTGCACCAAAGGGGAATGTTGCGCCAGCAACTCCGATGACGTCGGAGTGAACAAGGCCACCTGATTGCTTCTCGGCAACTGCGAGGTCAGCCCATGTCTTCGAGACTGCGGGAGTACCGGCCACGTGGAAAGCGCCGCGATCTTTGTCGAGAACAATGTCGGCTTCGTTTGCTTCTAACAAGCGAGCAGCAACGGACTTTGCCTTGTCGACAAGTTGACCAGCCACAGCAAACACTGCGTTGCCGCCTTGCTGAAGTGAGCGAGAGCCCATGGTGCCTGTTCCGATGGGAACTCGGTCTGTGTCGCCCCACACCAGTTCAATGCGATTGATGGGGATACCCGTCTGTTCGCTGGTGAGCATTGACCAAGATGTGTCGTGGCCTTGACCATGCGGAGATGTTCCGGTGTACACAATGGCGCGACCGTCTTCCAGCACTTCCACCTTTGCGGATTCGCCGTTACCGACACCGCCAGTGATCTCTACGTACACGCTGATGCCAATACCAATTTGCTTTGAACTATTGCTGGCGCGACGCTCTGCTTGCTTCGCACGCCATCCCTTGTAATCGGCGGCCGCCAACACTTTGTTGAGGGATTCTTCGTAGTCGCCCACGTCGTATGTCTGGCCGACAACAGTTGTGTGCGGTTCCAAGAACTTTGGAATGAGGTTGATGCGACGAACTTCTGCGGGATCCATTCCGAGTTCTGCGGCAAACAAGTCCATGGCACGCTCAATTGCAGCAGTTGCTTCTGGGCGACCAGCGCCACGGTATGCAACCGTTGGCGTTGTGTTTGTAACAACAGATGTTGTGCGGCATTCGATGTTTGGAATGTTGTACACACCAGAGGACATGGGGCGAGTCATGAATGGGGCAAGGATTGTGCCCATGTCGACCCACGCACCTGAGTCTTGAATTGCGTGCAACTGATAGTGGGTGACTTTGCCCTGCTTTGTTCCACCAATAGTGATGTATTGCAACTGAGCACGACCATGTCCGAGCGCCACCATTGATTCGCTACGTGTTTCGCGCCAGCGAACAGGGCGGCTAATGCGCTTGGCAATAACTCCCAACAGCAACTCTTCTGGGTATGCGCCAATCTTTGCGCCGAATCCACCACCAACGTCTGGGGTCATGACTCGCACTTGGGCAACATCAACTCCGTTGGTTGCTGCAATAGGTGCGTGTGCGCCTTGTGCATGCTGAGTGGACAACCACTGAACGAGGCGTCCGTCGGATCCCCATGCTGCAGCCGAGCCGCGAACTTCAAGTGGGCACGGTGCAACGCGCTGGTTAATGAAGCGACCCTTCACTACTACTTCGCAATCGGCGAAATAGGCGTCGCCGGTGTTCTCGGGAATTCCAAGAACGGTGGTGTCGAACACGACGTTGCTTCCACATGATTCATAGATGAGATTGGAACTTGCCATTGATTGTTCAAGATCAATGAGTGGCTCAAGGAAGTCGTAGTCAACGATGACCATTTCCGACGCGTCTTCACCCTGTTCACGAGTTTCGCTGACAATGGCTGCCACTGGTTCGCCTACGTAGCGCACCTTGTCCATTGCAAGAAGTGTGCGTGTGGCCATTGGGTTGAAACTGGACGCAACTGGTTGCAATCCAAGGTCGGCACCGGTGAGAACTGCGAGTACGCCAGGCATTTGCGCTGCATCGCTGGTGTCGATGGAGTTGATGATTGCGTGTGCAACGGAGCTGCGTACATAGGTGACATGTACGGAACCGACCAACAACGGTTCGTCCAGCATGTCGTCTACGTAGAC
>CAIVDG010000396.1 GCA_903904615.1 uncultured Acidimicrobiaceae bacterium
AGCAGAAATCACCGCAATAACGAACCAAACGGTGAACTCGTACAAGCGCCTTGTCCCTGGGTTTGAAGCACCTGTTCACATCTCGTGGGCACGCAACAATCGCAGTGGTCTCATTCGTGTTCCCATTCCAAAGCGTGGAAATCCCAGTGCAACGCGTTTGGAATATCGTTCGCCTGACCCTGCATGTAACCCATACTTGGCGTTCTCCGTCATTTTGGCTGCAGGCATGAAGGGAATTCGCGAGGGGTATGAATTGCCAGCAGAAGCCGGCGCGAACCTCTTCCAAATGAATGATGCAGATCTCGCGAAGATGGGTATCCACCAGCTACCACAGTCTTTGTCAGACGCCCTGAAGATCATGGAATCGTCAGAACTTGTTGCTGAAGCACTTGGAGAACACATCTTCGATTGGTTCTTGCGCAACAAGCGCCATGAATGGATGGGTTACAAAACCCAAGTCACCCCGTACGAACTCAACCGCTACCTGAAGTCGTTGTAACCACACCATGACCGCGCCCGACATGATCGTTGTGTTCCCCGGAACTCCGTCACCTGATTTGGCGCGCACCCTCGACATGGGTGGGTACCGATGGAAGGCCGTGTCAGGTGCAGACGAGGCATCAAAGATTGAACCTCAGAACAGTTGGATGGGCGCCATCATTTCGTGCGACGAAGATGCCGAATCTGCATGGGCATTTGCTCGCGCATTGCGCAAGCGAGATAACCCGGTGAACTCGGTGTTGGTGCTGTTGTCCGGTGCACAACTGGGCGATCTTGAATTACGCGACGATTTGTTTGACGACTTCTGCCTAACTCCATTTCATCCACGTGAATTAGAAGCGCGTCTGCGGCACTTGTTCTCATCGGTTGATGGCGGAGCGCGTCCCGAACTTGTCGAGCACTCGGGTCTTGTTCTTAACCTTGAGACCTACCAAGCATCTTTCAATGGACGTCCACTCGACCTCACCTTTATGGAGTACGAGCTACTGAAGTTCTTGGCTCAGAACCCCGGCAAGGTTTTTACACGCGAGATGTTGTTGTCGCGTGTGTGGGGCTACGAATACTACGGCGGTGCGCGAACAGTAGACGTTCACGTTCGTCGTTTGCGTGCCAAGTTGGGCGAAGAACATGCGAACCTCATTCAGACGGTTCGCTCTGTGGGTTACCGATTCGGCCAAGGCCGCTGGGGCTCTTAGAAGTTATAGAAATTATGTGGATTGAACGAAAGATTCCAACCAATCCACAATTTCACTCCAATAAGGCTCAATAGCGATAAAAGCTGCAAATGAACTTAGGGCCAGCACCGACATCAAATGCATGAACCCAACAAAACGAGGACTTATTCGCCACCAGTACGCAACCATCTCTGCATCACATCCGGAACCCGATGCGACCCGAACAATTGCTAATTGCTCCCAAGCATTGCGGTAGCCCTCTATTGCAAGAAATCCTGCCACTGCACCAACAATCCAACCAATTAACTCAACATTTAGTTCTCGTGCACCAAAATATGAACCGACAACGACCGCACCCGTCCAGAGAAATCCCCAGAAGTTTCGGATAAGCATCACAATTGCTAGTGCAAGTGTCCCCGCTGAAAAAACAAACCAGGCCTTTACATGCCCAGCCTGAACAGCCTGAACAGCGGCAATAGACGCAATTGATGGAGCTGGATATCCAGCAAGGGAAACTATTGATGCGCGCAACTTTCCCCACGTGATTGGAGGATGGTAAGTGGCGAGCCCAGAGCCATTTGTAGCAATCGTGATCTGCTTGGGGCGACCGCCCAGCAACCCTGCCGCAAATGCATGGCCCAGTTCGTGCACGACTGTTGAGAGGTAG
>CAIVDG010000397.1 GCA_903904615.1 uncultured Acidimicrobiaceae bacterium
AAGCACTCAAGGGCCGCTAACGCGTCTGCGTCACTCACATGTGAGTGACGATTAGTTTCAATAAAGAACCCTCGCCGTTTCGGCGGGGGTTCTTTTTGTTTGTCTGAGCTCTTGTTGTTCGGCACACATTCGCATCACATTCCTAACTGAAAGAGGTTTATGATGTCGATATCTGAGGCACAACGTTTCGCAATGCACACTGAGTTACGCAAGGTGATGGGAGAAGAAGTGGCAGACACAATGATGGAGTACATGCCGCCGGTTGGCTGGGCCGATGTTGCGCGCAAGTCCGACATTGATCGCATTAATCACCAATTAGAAGTTGTGGAGAATCGCCTCGATCAACGTATTGATGGTGTTGTTCATGGTTTATGGGCGTTGGGTGCAATCACCGTCGGTGGCTTCGTCGGGCTCTTTGCGTTGATTGCGACCAAGCTCTAGCCACTACACGTGATCGCGGGCGATGAGCGCCGTGGTCAGACCTTCTTCGGGGTCAACAATGGCTAACTGCAGCCACCATCCGTGTTGTGAGTGATTCGCTGCGGTGAACGCAAAGTACTCGAGGCTGTTCACCACATCACCTAGTTCATCAAACGAGCGTGGCCACGTGTCGCTTAACCCGGTGAACGTTGCTAACAGCCACAATGCTTCGCTTCTGCCGCTTGCTACTCCGCGTCGCTTGCCGTGTGCACCACCGCTAGACGCCGCCCATGTCAGCCACTGCAACGCGTTGTGTGTGGTCATTTGGGAAAAGCTCACATCGTGAAGCCCTAACGCTCCGAAAGCGTCTTCTATTTCGCCATCCACCACAACTGCGCGCGACACTCCATTCGAATGAGCCGTCCACGGCTCTATCATGCGTGCGAATGCGGGAACAGTGTCGTCTTCTAGTGCGTTGGCCTCGCGTGTGTCTACGGTGTGCCACTTCAGTGAAAGCGACGGCATGTCGTCGACCACGCCATCGTCGTTATATGACGCCAAGGCATACGGCGGTTCCCACGGCGATGGCGCAAATGGAATCTCTAATGCATGGTCTTCGTGTGGCGGTATGACGTCACCACGCAGAGCGCGTTCGTATGCAACAAGAGATCTGTCATGGGTGAACTCAAGATGTGGCTCCAGGTCTTCCCACGAATGGTGAAGCGCCAGAATCTCACTGACTGGCCCAGGCATGAACGTGCGGGCTGCGTCGTCTAGTGCGCGAACCGCAAGATGAGCCGGAGCCCACAATGCCAAGCGATAGTTCGCCAATGTTGCAATAGGCCACAACTGGCGGCCTGTCTTCACGGCATTACGCGCATCGTCACGAATACGAAGAAGATGATCCCAATCACGGGACGAACATGTGTCGTCTACATGGCGTACGAGTCCGTCTAGGTCTGCTCGCTGAATGAGTTCGTCTAGAGAAGAGGCCATGGGTACTGGTATCTACTCTCGGGCGATGGAAACACGCGGTTTTCTAACAACCACACTGCACGTTCCACCATGGCTTCAATTTCATCATCGGTCAGCAGCGCTGCAATGGAAACCGGAACCGACTGAACGAAAGTCTCTAGCGGCGCCAACAAGTTGTCGTCAATCTCGTCGCCTGCAAAGTCCCAAATAACAGTGCGCAGTTTGAATTCATCGCTGAAGCACACGCCGTGGTCAATGCCCCACACATTGCTGTCATCATCAACAAGAACGTGTCCACCCTTACGGTCGGTGTTGTTGGCAACAATGTCGAACACGGCAAGCGCGCGAAGACGGTCGTGCAATTCGGGGCGACCATCGAGAAACGTGAAGTAGTGCTGCGATGGGTCATGGCGAATAAATAACTGGAATGACCCTTCGCCCAATTGATCTTCACGAACAACGGTGGGGGGAATGATGTTGTAGCCGAGTGCATCGCTGAGGCGATACGCAGCAACTTCTCGCTTGTACAAACCGGGGTCGAAGTCCCACAATGGGCGCTCGCCAGACAGGGGCTTGTAAATGGCCTTCATGGGGGTGGAGTCGCCGTTGTATTCGCCAATGGTGACCAGAAATGTTGCATTCGACGAGTTCGGCATGCGACCTTCAATCTCGACTGCACCGTGTAACAAACGGTCCAACACGTGAGGGCCGTGCTTCATTGTTAGTTGAACTTCGGGCAGGCGTGACCAGCAGGGTCGACGGGCTGGCTGCACCATTTGCATGTGGCCCGACCAGCAGACACAAACAGATCTGCCGTGTCGCAGAACGCACGAACTTGTTCTGGTGTGAGCAAGACGCGCACCACAGTTGTAGAGGCTTCATCGTCTTCGTCGTCATCAAGAATACTGAAGATGTCGTTGTCTTCATCGTCTTCGTCGAGGAAGATCATCTCTTCAAGTTGCACCACCATGCGCATGTTTGAACGGTCGACGCCAAGTCCAATGGAACCAAGAACAAAATCTTGTTCCACGGGGTTGACCAATGACGACGTTGTGGGATCGAGTGCGGGGCCGGTGTCGGGCATGTCGGCCAACATGTCGCGCAAGTAGTTGCTCAGCGCTGCTACTTGACCCTTCTCACACTTCACCGACACTGTTCTGCCTTCTGCTCGCACCTGCAAATAAAAAGTGCGTTCACCGGGGCGACCAATTGCGCCCGTGGCGAATGCGTCTGCATTTTCGAAGTCGAAGTACATGCTCATGGTGCTACCAGTGTCTCAGCCGTATCAGGATGGTCGCAGGTCGGCCAATGAACCGCCTGTTGAATTCACAGTGAGGACAATTGGACCATGTGGTGAGTATGCAACTGCGCTCACCGAACAGGTTCCGATAACGATGCGCTGGAAGAGATCGAGGTGTGTTCCCATGGCGTGCGCAACCGCAGCCTTAATGGGGTCGGCATGAGACACGCACACCACTGTTCCACCTGGATGCGCTGCGCGAATTCGGTCGAGTGCAGTGACCATGCGAGTTTGCATTTCGGTGAATGATTCACCGTTAGGGAATCGGAATGTGCTGGGAGCTTTCTGCACGGTGGACCACTCGGGCTTCTTCATGAGCTTGCCTAATTCGGCACCGGTCCAATCGCCGAAGTCACACTCAAGCAATCCCTTGTCAATCTTCACGCGTTGCTTCAATGCTTTTGCAATGGGTGCTGCAGTCTCGCGAGCGCGTTCCAAAGGCGATGCATAGATGGCGTCGATGCGGGGCAGTTCAGCAATGCGCTCGGCCACTCGGTGTGCTTGTTGCACTCCGGCGTCTGCCAGGTGAAGCCCTGCGGCACGTCCCGGCAGAATTTTGCCCGTGGTGGGAGTTTGGCCGTGGCGCACGAGGAGAATCAACGTGGACGACGGCGGAGCCTGCTTCTTTTTTGCGGTTGCCATGCACTTTCCAACCTACTGTGAGAGCCGTGGATTCCCTGAAACGAGTGTGTGACGATATTGCGGCCTGCCGTACGTGCCCGCGTTTGGTGGACTGGCGCGAACAGGTGGCGGCAGAGAAACGTGCGTCGTTTCGAGATGATGAGTACTGGGGTAGGGGTGTTCCTGGATTCGGTGATCCGAACGCCACTTTGTGGGTGATGGGGTTAGCACCTGCAGCACATGGTGCAAATAGAACGGGGCGAATGTTCACGGGCGACCGCAGTGGCGATTGGTTGTATCGCGCCATGCACAAAGCGGGTTTCGCAACGCAAGCAGAAAGCGTGAATGCAGACGACGGACTGAAGTTGGTGAAGGCGTGGGTGTCGTCTGCAGTTCGATGTGCACCTCCCGACAACAAGCCGTTACCAAGTGAACGCGATGCATGCGTTGGTTATGTACAACGTGAACGTGCGTTGCTGACCAAGGT
>CAIVDG010000398.1 GCA_903904615.1 uncultured Acidimicrobiaceae bacterium
AGTGGTCGGCGCGGGTTGTTTGCGTTGTGCGACCATTCACCATTCGGAAACAGAACGGAAACAGTTCTTTCCTAGCGTCTGAGTCACTATCCCCCATCCCATAGGAGATCCAGATGCTGTCAGCAGCAACCATCGATTCCGGAGCCACAGCGTGGGTTCTGGTGTCCACCGCACTTGTGGCGTTTATGACCCCTGGCCTTGCCTTCTTCTACGGAGGAATGGTTCGCTCGAAGAACATCCTGGGGATGTTGATGCAAAACATCTTCGCCATGGGACTCATCAGCGTGTTGTGGGCAGCCATTGGTTTCTCTCTCGCGTTCGGCGGAGACGGCGCCTACATCGGCAACTTCGATTTTCTCTTCATGAAAGACTTGGGAACCATCGCTGAACTTCCTGGTTACACCGGCGGCTTTGGTCTTGTTGTTCCCATCATGGTGTTCTTCGCATTCCAAATGATGTTCGCGGTGATCACGCCAGCACTCATCACTGGTGCAACTGCAGACCGCTTGAAGTTCTCGGCGTATGCGGTACTCATTGGTGTGTGGGGCGTTGTTGTGTACCCCACTGTTGCACACTGGGTGTTTAGCCCGAACGGTTGGTTGTTCAAGCGTGGCGCACTCGACTTTGCTGGTGGCGCTGTAATTCACGTCAACGCTGGTGTTGCAGCACTCGCAGTCATTCTTGTTCTTGGCAATCGCAAGGGCTGGCCGCGTGAAGCAATGCCACCACACAACTTGCCCTTCACAGTTCTTGGCACGGGCATCTTGTGGTTCGGTTGGTTCGGATTCAACGCCGGATCAGCACTTGGCGCAAATAGTCTTGCTGCACAAGCACTCGTCAACACTCACCTCGCTGCGGCTGCTGCAATGTGCGGATGGCTTGTTGTTGAGAAATTGCGTGCCGGTCACGCCACAACATTGGGTGCAGCATCTGGTGCTGTTGCCGGTCTTGTCGCCATCACACCGTGTGCTGGTTTCGTTGGCGGATTTGCTCCGGTCATCATCGGGCTCATCGCTGGCGTGGTGTGTTACCTCGCACTTTCGTTGAAGACCAAGTTTGGTTTCGACGACAGCTTGGACGTCATCGCTGTTCACCTTGTTGGTGGAATTCTTGGCGCTGTTCTTCTTGGCTTCTTCGCAGACACCAAGGTGAACTCGTTGGGCTTCGACGGAATCTTCTTTGGTGGCGGCGCCGACTTGCTGATTGATCAGCTTGTGGCATTGGGTGCCACCATTGCGTTCTCGTTCATCGTGACCTGGATCATCGCCAAGGCAATCGATGCAACAATTGGCCTGCGCGTCAGTTCAGAAGATGAACTCGTCGGCCTCGACCAAAGCCAGCATGCAGAATCTGCATACCAGTGACACACGTCCATCAATAAGAAAGGCAGAATGAACTCATGAAGCTCGTGACAGCAATTATCAAACCCTTCAAGGTGGACGACGTAAAAGAGGCGTTGAAGAGCGCCGGCGTCCAGGGCATGACCGTCTCTGAAGCGCGTGGCTTCGGCCGCCAAGGCGGACACACCGAGACCTACCGCGGATCTGAGTACCAAATCGACTTCGTTCCGAAGATGAAGATGGAACTCGTCATCGACGATGCAGACGTGGACCGCGTAGTGGACGTCATTGTCCGCGCCGCCAGCACAGGCAAGATTGGCGACGGCAAGGTATGGGTCACCACGGTGGAACAGATTGTCCGTATTCGTACGGGCGAACATGGAGCCGACGCCATCTAAGCCCTAGTCTCGTCATATGACGATGACACCCGATGCCCCCGCAAAGGCCGAGCGCTGGACAGCGCAGTGGAAAGAACTCTACGAAGAGGTCATTAACACCGGATTATGTACGGGGTGTGCAGGCTGCGTCGTTACCTGCCCGCACGATGTCATTGGGTACGAACACGAAGAAGGCAAATACAAGCCCTTCCACATTGAAGAAGAGCTTGGTCTCGACAATTGCGTCCACGGCGAGAAGGGGTGCACCACATGTACGCGTGCATGCCCTCGCTTCCGCACATGGGAATCAGCCGCCAACAAGCACCTCTTTGGTCGCGATCGTGAAGACGACGAAATGGCCGGCATTTGGGAACAACTTCTTCTCACACGCGCCACCGACAAGACACAACACGAAAAAGGTCAAGACGGCGGATTCGTAACCGCAATGTTGTCGTGGTTGCTCGACAACAACTACATCGAAGGCGCACTCGTCAGCGGTGTAGAAGACGACGACAAGTGGAAAGCAAAACCCGTTCTTGTCCAAACAAAAGAAGAGGTGCTCGCTACTGCTGGTTCGCGCTACACCTACTGTGCAAACCCACTCGCGCTTCCTGAAGCGAAAGAAAAGGGACTCACCAAATTGGCCCTCGTGGGTATGGGCTGCCAGGTGTCTTCGCCTCCAGTTATGTGGGATCGCAAAGCAGGCAAAGTCTCGAAGCCATTCCAGTTCAACATTGGTCTTCTCTGCAGCAAAACTTTCGACGATGCAATCTTCTCTGAACTCTTCGAGCCGAAGTACGGCTTGAAGAAAGAAGACATGGTGAAGATGAACATCAAGGGCGCTTTCCAAATCTGGATGAAAGATGGTTCATTCCACGAGATCGATTTGAAGGAATGCCATCAGTGGACTCGCGAAGGCTGCAAGAACTGCCCAGACTTTGCCGCCGAGCATGCCGACATCTCCACCGGCGGAATTGGTAAAGACAACGACTGGACTCTCACCATTGTTCGCACCAAGTTGGGCGTTGAAGTCATTGAGCGAATGATCAAAGAGGGCGTTATCGAATCTCGCCCTGCACAAGACGACGAAGTAGCAATGAAGTTGTTGCGCACCTTGTCCATTGTGAGCCGTCGTCGTTGGCCAGATTGGGCCGAGACAACAGTGAAGGTGGGAACACCTGCGCTGAAGAAGAAGGCTCCTGCACCAGA
>CAIVDG010000399.1 GCA_903904615.1 uncultured Acidimicrobiaceae bacterium
GAATTCCTGTCCGGGGAACCATGCGTAGATCACTGCATCCACATCATTCAGCCATGGCATTGCAACCGGCGACCCTGCGTTCACCACAACAATGGTGCGCTTGCTGACCTTCGCGACTTCGTGAATGAGAATGTCTTGCTTGCCAGGTAAGTCAATATCGGTGCGGTCCCACCCTTCACTCTCCCAATCGTCGTTCGTACCCACCACGACAATTGACACATCACTACGTGCAGCGAGCGCAACAGCTTCACCTAATTGGTCACCCACAATGGGAGCCATGGCTCCAACATTGATGCCACCGACACCGGTTCCGTTCGCTGTGTGGCGCAGTTCAATCACCATTTCGTAGCGCCGACCAGCCTCAACGGTAAATGTCTCCACTTTTTCGTGACGACCATTGCCGAAGAACGAACCGCCCATTGGTGCGTCTGTATTGTCGAGAACGAGTGCGCCATCCAATGTGATTCGCACGGGAGCAACTGACTCAAGACCGAACTGCCACTCTCCGGTCACATCAGGTGTGAAGCCCATGGTGAAACGGGCGGCGAAATCGAACCCACTCCCTCTACGTGACAAGGGGTCGGCAAACCAGAAGATGCGGAATGTCCCTGTGGTGTCGCTGAGATCAGGTGCTGCACCCGAATCCAACTTCTCTTTCGAATCGAAATAATCCACCACGATGGAGTCGAGCAACCGAAGATCGAGCTCGGGCAACTTCTTGTTGATGTTGCAACCCGGCGCATGCTCAATGGAAACCCCACTGAAGCGTTGTTGAAGCGCATCAAGTGGATGAGACACATGCGGCGCATTCACGAACGCGCTTCCACCACCCATAATGCGACCATTTGCAGCATTCGGGCCAAGAACCGCAATAGATGAAATGGCTTGTGTCGACAAGGGCAACAGTGCATCGGCATTCTTCAGCAACACCATGCTGGCTGCACCTGCACGACGAATGATTTCGAAATCATCTGCATCGTCACGGAAGTGTTCAGGGCCAGGCGGAGTATCTAAGGCTCCCGTGCGTTCCATAATGTTCAACACATTGCGTGCGCGTTCGCGAATAGTTTCTGGTGACACATCGCCACGCTCAACCGCATCGACCAATTTCTTACCGCGGTGAATTCCCGGACCAGGCATCTCAAGGTCGAGCCCAGCATTTGCCGCTTCAACAGTGGAGTGCAAACCAAACCAGTCGCTCACCACCATGCCATCGAATCCCCACTCATCTCGCAACACGTCTTGCAGAAGCCATTCTGAGTCGGCAGCGTATGGACCATTGATGCGGTTGTATGCAGTCATCACCGACATGACATCGGCATCACTCACTGCTCGTTCAAACGGGATGAGATACATCTCTCGCAAGGTGCGTTCATCAATTTGGGAGTCAATGGTCATACGTTCGAACTCGGTGTCGTTACCCACAAAGTGCTTGATGCAGCTAGCGACACCAAAAGACTGAACTCCTTTGATGTATTCCACGCCGGTTACTGCTGTGAGCAGTGGGTCCTCACTCATGCATTCAAAGTTGCGGCCGCCTACGGGTGTGCGATGCAGGTTCACCGTGGGTGCCAGATGAACACGCGCACCTTTTGAATGCATCTCGCGACCCAACAACTCGCCTAGTTCTCGTACAAGTGCCGGGTTCCACATTGCAGCAATGGCAGTTCCGCAAGGAACGTTCATGGACTTTGGCCCGTCGAAGCGGCTACCGCGAACACCTGCAGGCCCATCGCTCACCCGCATCTTCGGAATACCGACACGCTCAATAGGAACCGTGTTCCAAATGTTTGAACCTGCGAGCAATGACACCTGCTCTTCCAGAGTCAATTGGTCGAGAAGGGCTTCCACCCTGGCAGAACGAGTGGCGGGCGACATGTGCAAAACATTACTCAAGTCACCGCTTCACTCTTCAGGGCGCCACAGGGACTGAGCCGCATCGACCGTAGGCTGGACGAATGTCTGAAAGCGGGGAAATACTGGCCGAAGCAGTCGCTCGCAGAACCTTCGCCATCATTTCTCACCCCGACGCAGGCAAAACCACTCTCACCGAGAAGTTCCTGTTGTATGCGGGCGCAATTCAAACTGGCGGTGCCGTCAAGGCCCGCGGAGATCGCCGCGCCGCCACCTCTGACTGGATGGAAATGGAACGCCAACGTGGCATCTCTATTTCGTCCACAGTTCTTCAGTTCCCCTACCGGGACTGTGTGTTCAACTTGTTGGACACACCTGGTCACCGCGACTTCTCAGAAGACACCTACAGAGTGTTGTCCGCAGTCGACGCGGTCATCATGGTGCTGGACGTTGCAAAAGGTATTGAGCCACAGACTTTGAAGTTGTTTGAAGTGTGTCGTTCACAGAATCTTCCCGTCATTACGTTTTTCAACAAGTACGACAGACCCGGTCGTGACCCACTGGAACTGCTGGACGAAGTGGAACAACAAATTGGTCTTCGCCCCACGCCAGCAACATGGCCCGTCGGTCAATCTGGCGACTTTCGCGGAGTCATCGACCGACGCACAGGAAACTTCATCCGCTTCACTCGCGTTGCACGTGGCGCATCAATTGCACCGGAAGAAATTGTTGACCCCACAGTCGCCGCCGAAGAAGAAGGCGCGGCGTGGACACAAGCGCTCGACGGAATTGGTTTGCTCGATGCAATTGGTGCCGACGTAGACATTGAAAGCTTCTTGGCCGGCGAAAGCACTCCAGTCTTCGTTGGTTCTGCACTCACCAACTTCGGTGTACAGATGGTGCTAGACGCAATTGTCGATCTTGCACCCGCACCAGAACCCCGCGCAGATGTCACGGGCGAACTGCGACCACTAGAAGCTGACTTCGCTGCATTCATCTTCAAGATTCAGGCCAACATGGACCCGAACCATCGTGACCGCATTGCATTCGCTCGAATCTGCAGTGGCAAATTTGAACGCGGTATGGACGTTGAGTGTTCTCGCACCGCAAAAGCGGTGGGCACGAAGTACGCCACCACCGCATTTGGTTCAGA
>CAIVDG010000400.1 GCA_903904615.1 uncultured Acidimicrobiaceae bacterium
TCCACGTGATTGGAGTAGACCCCCATGGCTGACCAGTTTGACCTCATCATTGTTGGTGGTGGACCTGGCGGTTATGCAGCGGCCTTCTATGGCGCCTCCGCAGGGCTCAATGTTGCGCTGGTGGAGAAAGACACCATCGGTGGCACATGCCTCAACCGTGGTTGCATTCCCGCAAAAGCATTTTTGGAAACCGCAGCCGCTCGTCGCCATGCGGAACATGCAGCAGATTTCGGCATCGCGGTCACTGTTGGTGCCACCGACTTTGCGATAGCGCAAGCACGGAAGCAGAAAATTGTAGACGGCTTGGTGAAGGGCCTCACTGGTCTCACCAAAGCAAAGAAGGTCACCTACCTGTTGGGCAAAGGTGCGTTGAATGCTGACAACTCAGTCACCGTGACAGCCGAAGACGGAAGTACTACTCAATTGAACGGCGCTGCGGTCATCTTGGCGGCAGGTTCTGTTCCGCGCATCATTCCTGGTTTCGAACCCGGTGGTCCGGTTATGACTTCTGATGAAGTCCTCATGTTGAACCACATTCCTGCGCGCATCGCCGTAATTGGTGGTGGCGCAATCGGGTGTGAGTTTGCATCAACGTTTGCCGACCTTGGATCGCAGGTAACAATTCTTGAAGGTCTTCCAAAGATTCTTCCCGGTCTCGACGCCGACCTTGCCAATGTTGTTGTGCGTTCCTTCCAGAAAAAGAAGATCGATATTAAGACTGGTGTTGCTGTTACAAAGCACACGCCCACCGGATCTGGTTCAACCGTTATCTCGTTTGGTGAAGGCGAAACTCTTGAAGTTGACGCAGTCATCGTTTCAGTGGGTCGTCGTCCATTCCCCGATCAACTTGGTTTGGCCAACACAAAGGTTGCTGTCAGCGATCGTGGTTTCGTAGAAGTCGATGCGATGTGCCGTACCTCCGTTCCGAACGTGTGGGCAATTGGCGATCTCATCAACACGCCACAACTTGCGCACGTTGCATACGCAGAAGCAATTCTTGCGGTGAAGCAAATTCTTGGTGAAGAAGCAATTCCCGTTGATTACGACCGCGTGCCGTGGGCTATTTACTGCAGCCCCGAAGTTGCGTGGGCAGGTCCAGGTGAAGAGGCAGCAAAAGCTGCTGGTTACGACGTTGTTGTTGCAAAGCACCAATTCCGTTCAAACAGTCGCGCACAAATTCTTGGCGAGATCGACGGCTTGGTGAAGATCATTGCAAAGAAAAATGCAGACGGGTCTGCTGGTCAAGTTCTCGGCGTTCACATGGTGGGCCCATGGGTTACCGAACAACTGTCGGGTGGATACCTCGCAGTGAACTGGGAAGCAACTGTTGAAGAGATCGCGCATTTCCTTCAGCCACACCCAAGCTTGTCTGAACTGTTTGGTGAGACCGTTATGGCACTCACTGGTCGAAGCATTAACTCGTAAACGAACTACTCAAGGAACGAACACCATGGCAGAGATCACACTCCCTCAACTCGGCGAGACGGTGACCGAAGGAACCATTACACGTTGGTTCAAGAAGGTGGGCGAGTCTGTTGCGGCCGACGAGCCACTCTTTGAAGTATCAACCGACAAAGTAGATACGGAAGTTCCTTCTCCAATCGCTGGTGTTCTCACTGAGATTCGCGTACCCGAAGGTGACACTGTTCCGGTGGGAACTGTGATTGCAGTAGTTGGCGACAGCGCCGGTGCTCCGGCTCCTGCTCCTGCAGCACCCGCAGCTGCACCCGCACCCGCGCCACAACCTGCGCCTGCAGCACCAGCGGCTGCACCTGCACCTGTTGCTGCACCACCTGCACCCGCACCAGTCATTGCACCGCCTGCACCTGCACCAGCACCAGCACCTGTCGCAGCGAGCAGCACCGAAGGTGTGGTGTTGTCTCCCGTTGTGCGCAAGCTCATTTCGGAAAACGGACTCGATGTGTCTCGTATTGCTGGTACTGGCCCTGGCGGTCGCATTACTCGCGACGACGTCATTTCGGTCATTGAAAGTGGTGCCGGCCGTGCGGCTGCTCCAGCGGCTTCTGTCGCAACACCGACACCTGCACCTGCGCCCATGGCTGCAGCTGTGCCACGCGCCGTTGCTGGTGCTCGCGACGAGTCCATTCCGCTATCAAAGATTCGTCAAGCAACAGGTGCTCACATGTTGATGAGCAAAGGCGCAAGCCCTCACGCTTTCAGCGTGGTGGAAGTGGACTTTGCAAATGTTGACGCCACTCGTTCACGAGCAAAAGGTGACTTCAAAGCCACGGAA
>CAIVDG010000401.1 GCA_903904615.1 uncultured Acidimicrobiaceae bacterium
AATAGACTCAACATGGTCCATAGGTATCAGTGACACGGGTGATTCTTCCGCAGGTTCACTGCCGAGTTTGGCAACAATGTGAGTTTCGGTCACGTCGAATATCCAACACGGAACGTGGATGACTTCAGCACTAGGCGCATTTTCTCCCACGCTTGCAAGCACTTTGTCCTTTGATGGTCCTTTGAGCGCAATGATTGCGAATGTTCCGTCTTTCATTGTTCAACATCCTCCAGTTCTTGAATGACGTTTCGCGCAATCGCCTTACGTCGTTCAACAGCCTCGTCAATTGCGCGGTCAATGCGCTCTGCAACAAGAACCGAAGGAACAGACGCACCGGAAATGATGCTGACAACGTGCTGCCGCGTAACCTTGGATTCCCGTGCAATCTCTGACACGTTGAGCCTGAACGTGGCAATTGCTGTCTTCCATTTGTTGTGTGTCGCTGTCCAGTTGATTTCAACCTTCACTTGTTGTCTCCTCTTTTGTTTTCTGAATTACTGTCGAGATAACGATTTCGTTTCCAATGATCCAGTCAACAACCCATTGCGGGTAATTGGTTGTTTCGCCTTCTCCGTCGTGACCGAAGATGATGACATCGCCACGAACGTGAAACGACATGCGCAGAATTTCGATGCACATACAACTGGCGACCATGTTGATTGGCGAACCGTTGAGGAGGCCGACATCGTCAACCCACATGTCCGCCTCCTCGTTTGTTTCACTGTTGCGCAAGCGGACAATGTCGAAGTATTCCCACCCAGTGATTCGGTAGACATCTTCAATGGTGGACACTTCCACCACAGTCGGCTTGGTGTTTGGCTTTGCGCTGATGTACAAGCCCTTGGTGTTCGGCTTCATTCGTCACCTTCCTTCTCGGCTTCAAAGTGCGTTGCAGACAG
The DNA here is from genome assembly GCA_903904615.1 of uncultured Acidimicrobiaceae bacterium. Taxonomy (GTDB): domain Bacteria; phylum Actinomycetota; class Acidimicrobiia; order Acidimicrobiales; family Ilumatobacteraceae; genus UBA2093. The sequence continues at coordinate 900 of CAIVDG010000401.1, forward strand.
GCGAACAGACCTGTCGAAATCGACGTGCTCCGCGTGAGACCAGTGGCGAAGGTCGGTGAGCAGGTCGGTCAACACGTCCTGCACGTCGGTCTCATCGAACGCGATGGTCTCAGGCGCATACGCCGCAATCGCATCCGCAGCCCGCGCCACCGCGCGCTCCTTGAGCGGCATGGCTTCTCGCTTGTCATTCGCCATGCGGAGCGTCGCTGCCGCGTTGTAGAGGATCTCCATGATCTGTTGTCGCATCTGGTCGTTCATCGGTCTGTTCCTCCGTTCAAATGGTTGCACACTGCCGAGATAGTTTTGAGTCGGTGCAGCATGGGGCTGTGCGACGAATCCCAGTCGGTAGGTTTTGGGTCGCCCAACACCCAAGCGTCGCACTCGCTGAGGTCTGTGGCGAACTGGACAATCTCCACACAGCGATTCTGGTCGATCCATGCAGTCCAGACCCACACGGACAGGCCACGGCTTTGCTGAATCTTGGTTTCGATCTTCAATCCACTGCAACGTCGTTTCATTGCACTCATCAGTCGGTCAACATTCATTTCCGTTTCCTTTCTGGCGTGCCGCCATTCCCAGCATGGTATCTGGGGATTCTGGTGTGTCAACCCCCGACACCAGAAAGCAATCGGATTTTGACCTGACACATGGCAACTATCATTATTTTCGGTCGGCCAACATCCGGTGCTTGCCGTCGTCGGCTCGGCTGGCCTGCGGCCAGCAAACTTCGCGACGGGGCGGCGAGCCGGACGCAAGTCCGATAACGGCGACACCCCCCCGCACCCTTGCCTGTCCGATAACGCGCATGCGCTCGGCGTTGTTATCGGGCTCGGCAACTGGTCGCGAAAGAAAGCCCCCGCCAGTCAGACTAGCGGGGGCGGTTGGTTGATTGGTTGGTTGGTCACTCGCGCGGCGGTTGGTCGCGCTCCCTGTCTCGCTTGACCCACGCGAGCACCTCAGACATGCAGAGCGCGGCGAACGTTGCGAGGGTCACAAGTGCGACGATGTCGGCGGCGGTTTTCACTTGTCCCCCCCGTCTGAGGCTCGCGAGTGCTCGACAAGTGCCGCGACACTGCGAGCGAGTGCGCCCGTGACCCTGCGGAATGCGTCCGGCTCGTTTGTAGCCGTCGCGACGATTAGGGC
>CAIVDG010000402.1 GCA_903904615.1 uncultured Acidimicrobiaceae bacterium
CGCCTCACAACTTCCGAACGAGAGGGAGCAACTGTTGCATCGGCGGGGGTGGCGCCCAACACAACATCAGTGGTTACTGCTGAAAATTCTTCCCCCAACATTTTGATGAACCTAGCAGGGCGAAAAGTACGAATTCACTGAGCGAACTGCAGCGACAAGTACTTGTTCTCGCAAGGTGAATAGAGAAGTGGCACTCCCAACGGGATTCGAACCCGTGCCGCCACCTTGAGAGGGTGGTGTCCTAGGCCACTAGACGATGGGAGCCTGTAGCGGATTAGAAGGCTACAGGCGAGAAATAGGCGCGAAACCCACTAGCGAGGTTCTCGGGGCAACCCAAGCATGCGTTCGCCCAGGATGTTGCGTTGCACTTCATCGGTCCCGCCCGCGATTGACTGCGCTGGCACCGACAAGATCACCTCAGAAATCACCCCTTCGATTGATTCTTCAGATGAATCCAACATTGCGGCCGCCCCCGTCATGCGCGCGTGAATCTGTGCCGCCCCACGCGCCGCATTACTTGTTGCCAACTTCCCTACCGACCCTTCCGGGCCCGGCGCATGGCCAAGTTCGCGCATCACTCGTGCACGCTCCGCAGTCAGCGCACTCACTCTTTGCAGCGACAGAACTTTCAGTGCTTCATCTCGAGAAATTGCATCGGACAAATGCCCAGTCTCTGCCAACCGAGATGGAATCAGATCAACACGCCCCGCTCGTTGCGGATACCACTTATACGTCTCCATGTAGTGAAGCCATTCCTCGTGTGCTTCACCTGCTGCACGACCACTTCCACGTTGTCGAATCTCTCCGAATGTTGCGCCAAACTTTCGTTCATACGCCAACGTTGTGTTTGCCACGGTCCAACCCGCATTGACATCACCAACAGTCCACGCCAAGGGAACACGAGCATCAGTCAAGAAAACCTCGTTAAACGATTCATGATGATTCATCTGACGAAGCGGACGTACAAGTACTCCCTCTTGCTTCATCGGAAGAATGAAGTAGGAGATTCCTGAATGCTTAGGCACCTCCGAATCGGTGCGTGCGAGCAGAATTCCATAATCGGCATGATGCGCACTTGTATTCCACACCTTTTGCCCATTAATGACCCACTCGTCACCATCGTGAACCGCTTTTGTAGATAAGCCCGCAAGATCTGAGCCTGCACCGGGTTCACTGAACAGTTGGCACCACGTAGTTGCACCAATCAAGATGTCTCTCAGAAATCTCTCCTGAATTTCTGCGGACCCGTGATCCAAGATTGTCGGTGCTGCGAGAAATGTGCCCCCTCCAATTGGCAGGCCGGGCACTCCCTGTTGTCGTAATTGGCTCGCGACGACACCTTCACTCCATGCAGGCAGCCCCTTGCCAAAACGATTCGTTGGCCAATGGGGAACGGACCAACCGGAATCGACGAATACTTCACGCCACTCACGCAGAGAAGTATCGGGATTCCAGTTTTTAGCTAACCATTCGGTGAACTGTTCGCGAACCAACTCTGGAGTAGAAAGAGAATCCATTAGAGACCAGAGGGATCAATTGGCATTCCGAATCGCAAACGATTATTGGCATGACCAAGATGCTGTAGAGAGAACGCAGCTTTCATAGCCGTGTATTGACCTTGCGCTTCTAACGCCTGATTCACAGATTCTTTTGCCAACTTCAATGCAAACCCAGGTCGCTGTGCGATGGTCTGTGCCATCTGCAACGTGGTCAGGTCTAGGTTGGCAGCCTCCACAACTTTGTTCACCATCCCGAGAGTCATCGCTTCTTGTGCTGTTATTGACTCTCCGGTGAAGAGAAGTTCTTTCGCCTTGCGTGCGCCAAGTTCCCACGGATGCCCGAAGTACTCCACACCATTAACACCGAAAGCGACGACGGGATCGGAGAACGTTGCATCGTCTGCGGCGATGATGATGTCGGCAACCCACAACAACATAAGTCCGCCAGCAATAGTTTTTCCCTGAGCGGCTGCAATGACAGGCTTTGGAATATTTCTCCAACGCCAACACATGTTGAAGTACACCTCTTCTTCGTGCGCCATCATCCCCTCTTGGCCTTCGCCGGTGAATGGAGATTGGGGAAACACTTGCGGGAAATCTTGATGGGAACTTCTGTCGCGAAGGTCGTGGCCTGAGGAAAAATGCTTACCTTCTGCACGCAGAACAATGACTTTCACGTCAGAGTCTCGTGCAGCAAGGTCAAAGCAATGATTCAGCTCGTACGTCATCTGATTGTTTTGCGCGTTGCGTTTGTCATCACGATTGAGCGAAATAACGGCCACGCCTTCTGGCCCGCGATTATCAACGCGGTAGGAAACTGTTTCCAGCGAATCGGGATCTATTGCCACGATTTACGTCCTAAATGGTTGGGGAACAAGGACTCGAACCCTGAATAACAGTACCAGAAACTGCTGTGTTGCCAATTACACCATTCCCCAGTGCGCAGACCATGTTAGCGACATGAAGCGGTGGTCACCACCGAAGAAAATTGCTAGCCCGTAATGGAAAAGAGGGTGTCGAAGCCAATGATTCGGCCGATGCCAACACCAATAGTTTCCCTGGCCCACTCGCGTAGCTTCCACATGCGTGAACTCACGTTTGCGGCAGATGTAGTGACATCGAAACCAAAATCCTCAAGAGTTGAAGCGGCGCGACCCACATGCCAATCACTACTCACCATGATTGCTGAAACCACCTGCGAAGCACGAAGAACTGGCGCAAGCGCCTCCAGTGATTGCCACGTTGACTCCCCCACAGTTTCCATCACAATCGCCGATTGTGGAACTCCTTTTTCGAGAAGCCACATCTGGCCCGCTTCTGATTCGGTGTAGCGATCGCCTTCCCGTTTTCCACCAGTTAACGCAATGAGTGGCGCACGCTTTTCTGTACTCCATAGCTCCCACGCATGTTGTAGCCGCGCTTCAAGCAACGGAGAGGGTCGACCGTCATACTGCGCCGCACCCATCACAATAATTACGTCGGCATCTTCTCTGTTGTCAAAGTTTCCGGCATGCCAGAGCGATGCAAACGTGAGAACAAAGTACGCACACATGGCAATCACGACCGCGGCGGTAACGCTGAATGCCGAACGGAGGAACACCTTCATGGCGTACTAACCAAGTCGAGACAACGCAGAGTGAAGTCGACGAACTGTCTCGTCTCGCCCCAAAACTTCAATGCTTTCGAAAAGTGGTGGTCCCACTGTGCGACCCGTGATTGCAACACGAATAGGTGCTTGCGTTTTACCCAGTTTTAGTTCACGTGATTCGGTCCAGGCTTCTAGCAGTGCCTTCAATGAATCGTGATTCCACTCGCATGTTTCAACCGAGGCTGCGAAATCGCGCAGAACATCAGCCGCAAAATCCGATGCCATTGTTTTTGCCCACGCATCTTCGTCGATCACTGCATTCTCTAAGAACATGAAGTCGACCATCGCGGGAACTTCCGACAATGTGACAACGCGTGTTTGCAGCAATGGTGCCATCTTCTTGAACACATCTGCATCAAAGCGCTGCGTCGGCCACGGTGCGTCTGAAAAAAATGGCTGACACGCATTGATAAACGCGTCAAACGACATGGCGCGAATGTAGTCACCGTTAAAGGCATTCAGTTTCTTAATGTCGAAAAACGCTGGCGAATGGTTGACATCTTCTAACTTGAATTCGTCAACAATGTGTTGCCACGGAACAATTTCCGTATCGCCCGCTGGCGCCCACCCCAGTGTCATCAGGTAATTCACCATTGCATCGGGGAGAATTCCCTCAGACTTGTATTGCTCAAGCGCCACTTTGTCTCGTCGCTTCGACAACTTCTTGCGTTGCTCGTTCACTAGTACCGGTACATGCGCCCACACCGGTGGCGTCACACCCAAGGCATCCCAAATCAGTTGCTGCTTCGGAGTATTCGGAAGATGCTCTTCGGCTCGCACCACAGTTGTGATGTTCATTTCAATGTCGTCCACCACATTGGCAAGAAGGAACATGGGGGTTCCGTTGCCGCGCAACAACACAAAGTCTTCAATGGTGTCGTTTGCAAACTCCACACGACCACGAACAAGGTCGTTCACCACGGTGGTGCCTTCGGGAACTCGAAAACGAAGAACATGACCAGGACCAGGACCTAACCCACGATCTCGCGAGTAACCGTCGTAGCCCTGTTTACCCGATGCTTTTGCACGCTCTTGAATTTGCTCACCCGTAAGGTCACACCAGTAGGCATTGCCTTGCTCAAACAAACGATGCGCAGCCTTCACATGCAGATCTGCGTTCTGGCTTTGGAAGTACGGCCCCTCGAATTGTGGGTGAGATGAATCGATGCCCAGCCAGGACAATGCGTCGATAATTCCTTGTGTCCATTCCGGACTATTGCGGGACTCATCCGTGTCTTCAATTCGAAGCACAAATGTTCCACCCGTGCGCAGCGTGAGTGCCCAGTTGTACAACGCAGTGCGCGCACCACCCACATGGAAGAAACCTGTGGGAGACGGAGCAAAGCGGTAACGGGGGCTGTCTGACATGCCCTCTCAGGCTACTTGTGCACCACACGAACAAACGCGACAGATAGCGTGACCTGTATGGACGGATTCACACAAACAGACCAAGTCAACGTTTTGGGAGAACCGCTTCAGACATGTTGCACATCTCCTATGACGGGCTACTACCGCACTGGTTGCTGCGAAGTGGGTGGCGACGACACAGGTGTTCACGCCGTCTGCGCAATTATGACCGACGAGTTTCTTGAGTTCTCAAAGAGTGCAGGCAACGACTTGTCGACACCAATGCCGCAATACGGGTTTTCGGGTTTACGCGCAGGAGACCAATGGTGTTTGTGTGCACCACGTTGGCAAGAGGCATACGAAGCCGGCAAAGCACCAAAGGTAAAACTTGGTAGCACCCACATTGCCGCCGCAGAATTTTGCAACATGGACGCACTTCGCGCCCATGCCATCGACTAGTAGTTACAGAGCTAGCGATTCCTGGCTGAAGGACATCAGCAAGGCATCGTCACCCATAACTGCGCCACTCAGGCCGTGCACCGCTGGCAAAAGCTGTTCACAGAAGAAGCGCGCCGTGTTGACCTTTGCTGCCTTCTCGTGTTCTGGCATGTCTGAATGAACGGCAACGTGTGCCGACTTCGCCATGACATAGCCGCCAACAAGCGTTGACAACTGTCGCAAGTACGGAGTGGCACCCGAAAGAACCGCTGTTTGGTTAGTGGCGTTTGCAAAGAACCACTGCGTTGTTTCTCGCACGGCAGCAATTGCCTTCTTCAGCTCAGCAGCCGACGCAGCCAACTCTGGATGCTTCACAATCTTTGCTTCCATGACATCCATGTCGTCGAACAACGACAGAACAACCGCGCCGCCCTTCATGCCCAACTTGCGTCCTACCAAGTCCATGGCCTGAATGCCATTTGTTCCTTCGTAAATGGTGGTGATGCGCGCATCGCGGTAGTGCTGAGCAACTCCGGTCTCTTCAATGAAGCCCATACCGCCGTGAATTTGCACTGCCATTCCGGTGAGATCGACGCTCATGTCGGTTCCCCATCCCTTAGAGATAGGTGTCAGCAGAGCTGCGATGTCTGCGGCTTTCTCACGCTCTGTGGCTTCGGGGTGATGCGCAGCAATATCGAGACAAGCAGCATTCCAATAGATAATGCGTCGCAACGCTTCGATGGTGCTCTTCATTGTTACCAACATGCGCTTCACATCCGGGTGCTGCACAATGGGAGAACTCTCCCCCGCTGGTGCACCTGGTGCGCGACCTTGCTTACGAACAATTGAGTATTCGAGCGACTGTTGATAGGCGCGTTCAATGAGTGCGAGACCTTCCAAACCAACACCAAGACGTGCTTGGTTCATCATGGTGAACATGTACGCCATGCCGTGGTTCTCTTCGCCAATGAGATAGCCAACTGCGCCACCGTCGTCGCCATACGACAACACACACGTTGGGCTGGCCTTAATGCCTGTCTTGTGTTCGATGCTGACGCAGTTCACGTCGTTGCGAGCACCAAGAGATCCGTCTGCATTCAACAAGAACTTCGGAACAATGAAACACGAAATACCTTTTGTTCCTGCTGGTGCATCGGGCGTACGAGCAAGAACAAGGTGGATGATGTTCTCCGCCATGTCGTGTTCACCAAAGGTGATGTAGATCTTTGTTCCCGTAATGAGATATGAACCATCGCCTTGCTTCACAGCCTTGGTACGAACGGCACCTACATCGGAGCCTGCGTCGGGCTCAGTGAGATTCATTGTTCCGGTCCACTGACCAGAGATCATCTTTGGCAGATAGGTCATCTTTTGAATCTCGTCACCGTGATGCATGATGGCGTCGATAGCGCCCTGTGTAAGCAACGGTGCCATGGTGAGCGCCATGTTTGCCGAGTTCATGACTTCTTGAAGTGCGATGTTGACAACCCACGGGAATCCTCCACCGCCGAAACCAGGATCGAATCCGAGCGCGCCCCACCCTGCGTCTACGTACGCGGCATAGGCCTCTTTGAAGCCTTCGGGGGTTGTCACAGTTCCGTCTGCATTGCGGTGTGAACCAACGACGTCACCCACTTTGTTCAGTGGCGCAAAACGCTCTTCAAAAAAACGAGCTGCTTCACTCAGCACATCAGCCACAACTGACGAATCGAGTTC
>CAIVDG010000403.1 GCA_903904615.1 uncultured Acidimicrobiaceae bacterium
AGACCAAGACGAGTAGGCAATACATCGGCCAACAAACTTCCGTCGGTGATAGCCGACCAACCACGACCCGCCGCATACGGCCCTTGTAAGAACAGAATGCCCACTGAACCAACGGCGAAGGCGATGACGGCACGCCGCAATGCCGTCACAACGGCGGGAACAACAAAACCTCCACGACCCCATACAAACACCATCATTCCCACAAGAACGATGAGTGCCATGTAGGCAAGAAAGCGCGACACGGCAAGCGGCGTGCCAAGTGGTGATTCAGTATCGATGCCCTTCAAGACGCGAGTGAGCAGTTCATTTGCGTCGACATCGGAGGAGTTTCCTACTTCAAAGGGGAATGCGCCACTGACCGGATGGCCGTCGGCGCTTACTGCGCGCCACACCACCACGTATACACCATCTTCTAACGAAGAGACATCGGCAATAGCTTGTGATTGATCGGTGCTGGACCGTCGCGCGTTGCCAATGTTTACTTCGATTTGTTCAGAGTCGAACAACCGAATAGACAGAAGCGAGTTTTCAATCGTCTCGTTGAAGTCCAGAACGATTTCGTCTGGCGACTCCTGCACCACAGTAGAGGGGCCCGGCGTTGACGAATCGAGAACTGCATGAGCCGATGCAAGTGTTGGCGACACCAACACCACACACGTGGTTGCGAGTGCTGCTAACGACAAGAAGCGACGCATTAGAAACCGAGCCCTTTGGGAAGTCCCTCTACATCGGCTCGTTGCAACAGCCATGCAAGACGATGATTCTCAGGTAACTGCAATGCAACTTTTGGCAACTGAGTGAGCCCCATGGCGTGACTTGCCGCCCATGCCATCTTCTGACGTTCTAATTCCAGACGCACATACAGCGAGGGCCATGTGTCCCAACTGCGACCCACATTGAGGTCGGTGAGATGCACCACACTTTCGCGCCAGCGAAGAAAAGGAAGTTCGTGCATTGCTACAACAGCCCCCGATGCAAGCGTTCCGGTTCCCAACCATGTGTCATGCGTGCTTCCTGCCCATGCGCCTTCAAGTGAATACACCGCCTTGCGAAGCTCGGCCGTGGCTTTCTCTGGTGACCACGATGACGCTTCTTCAATAGCCGCCTCGCGCGCACCGGGACCGCCCGGATATTGCTGGCCCACTTCTCCGCGTGCAGCACACGCCAGCAAATGAATGTGGCTGCGGGCGTTCAATGCCAAATGACCAATGATGGTTCCGCGACTCCAACCCGGCAACAGCGACGGCTCTGCACACTGTTGTGGCGTGAGTGCATCGACAATGGTGAGCAAATCTTGATGAGTGGCTGCACAACCCTCTACACAGGCATCCAGCTGTCTTGCATCAAGTGGGCGCGGCACGCCCCCACGGTACTAGACCGTTTCCAGAACGCCCTTGCGCGGTTTACGAAAGGGGCTCTCGATGCGGCACAACGATGATGGTGCCATCGGCTTCACGATGCACGCGTACAGAAACTCCGTAGAACTCACCCAGTGTTTCTGGGCGAAGCACTTCTTCGGCGGTTCCTTGTGCAACTGCGTGGCCCGCGTGCATAAGGCAGAGCCGGTCCGAGTAGATACCAGCAAGGGTGAGGTCGTGCATGGCGCTCACCACGGTGAGGCCGTGTTCACGTCGC
>CAIVDG010000404.1 GCA_903904615.1 uncultured Acidimicrobiaceae bacterium
CCACGGTGTGTCGCGATGGTTCGCAATAAACACAACGCTGTCGCTCACGTTCACTATGTGACGCACTTGCAGATGAGTAGGTGTGACCGCATCGCCGCCCACCATCAGGCGTCGGGCGCCGTCGCGATCGGCTGCAGTGACAATGACACCCGACGACAATGTGCTGGGAACACCGGGAACAAGTTCCACCCATGCACTATCGGTATCGGTGAAAACTGTGGTGCTGGAACCCGTCGTTGGATCAATTTTGTGAATGTCGATACGGCGTTGGTCGCGTGTTTGTGTCTGTGCAATGAGACCACCCGTAGTCCACGACACCGAGTTCAGGTATTCCCACTCACCATCAAGAGATACATCAACACATTCACCGGTTGTTGCACGAAGAACATGAAGAGAAACAATCGCATTTGGTGAACCTGCAGCGGGGTAGCGGTGCTCCGTTGCAGGACGTTCCGGGTGAGCCGGGTCTGCAATGTGCCATACAGGAATAAGTGACACATCAACACGACACGCCGCAACGAACTGTGAGTCGGGTGACCACCAGTAGCCACGCATGCGCCCCATCTCTTCGGCAGCAATGAATTCCGCACTGCCCCAAGAAATAGTGGGAGAGTCGTCGTGACCAATGGTGCGTTCGTTGCCTGCAAGGTCGCTCACACACAATGAATTTCCTCGTACATAGGAAATGGTGTTTCCGTCGGGGGAGAGTCGTGCATCAAAGGCGCCTGGTGCCAGGTCTGGAATGTTGATGTTTCCTGTTGCAAGGTCGATCACAACAATGAGCCCGCCCAAAATGGTGACAGCGCGAGTCACAGCCGCATCTGTTGCATAAGTGACAACTCCACCCGCGCCTTCACGCGCACGTTCACGACGACGTAGTTCTTCTGGTGTGAGCGCGGCAATGTCGGCAGGTAAGGAACGCGGGTTCAGCACTTCACGTTCTTCACCAGTGTGAGTGTTGAGCACCCACAGCGAATTTACTGAATCGGAACCAGAGTGCGATCGAGCAAAAACAACGGACTCACCGTTTGGTGACACCGTGAAGTTTCGCGGCTCGCCCAGACTGAGGCGCTGGGTGCGCGCGTATTGACGAGGAAAGGTATCACTCACGCGAGAAGAGTACCCGAGGCGTCAAGACGAACCTTTGTGCCGACCCATTCATTGCTGCACATGTCTTTGCCCAACGCAACATCTGTTGTGTCGGCCCATGCGCGACTTCCATCGGCGAGGAGACACGAGAGAATTGATCGCTCGGGGTTTCCATCGCGGTCGTGCATAACGGAATAGGCCTCTACTGTCGCGTCGCCCGCAGCGTCGGCAGGCGACGCAAGTGTGCGACTCGGCAATGCATCAATGTGGGCCTGCGGATAGTCGTACTGGAATTCACGAACTGGTGGTTGTGTTGAGTACACGCCGAATGCGTGCTTGGTCGTGTATCCGCCGTTTGCCCATACGAGGCCGGTGGCACCAACACCATCGCGAAGTTCTGTGGCAACAGTTGCAATGGCGTGCATCACGTAGTTGTTCCATGGTCCACCAGCGAATGGCAAACCACCCGTACGTGTGAGTTGTGAGTTGATGTCCAGCCCAAGAGATTTCGCACCGAGTTGTACTGCGGCAGGGAAGCACGAGTACAGGTCGACAATGTCAATGTCGTTAATGGTGAGACCTGCAAGTTCAAGCACGCGCCGACCCGCAAGTTCAATTGCCGGAGTGTCATAGAAATGATTGCGGTGAGAGACAAATGCATGCTCGTGTGCATCGCTTCCCGAATGAGGGAAGATCCATCGATCGCGTGGAACGCCCAGGGCTTCTGCTTTTTCAGCCGAACACAGAATTAGCGCCGCAGACATATCGACGTCGTTGTTCGAGTTCATGAACTTCGTGTAAGGAAACCCAATCATGCGGTTGTTGGCAGTAGGTGTGCGAATTTCTTCCGGTGTGTATGCCTTTTGTGACCACGCGTACAGGTTCTTGGCAGCAACGTGGCTGAATCGTGACCACAGTTCGCTGATGTGCTTTTGATGTTCGTCAATTGAACGTCCCGCTTGCGCGCGCAATGCAGTTTCAAACATTGGATAAATCTGAATAGGCATCACAATCTTGCGGTCTATTTCTTCCTCCATGTTCATACGCAGGTCCTCAGACACCAGAACGGGAACCGAGTCGTGTGTTCGCCAGTCCGGTTCAATGCCCGCCTTGCGGTAGCGGGCACGCGTGCGGGTGGTTTCACCGCCGGTCAAGATGACAAGGTCTATTTCGCCATTCTGAATCTGTCGAGATGCGGCATTGACCAACGTTTGTGGCGTGTTGCCACCCATTGCCGAGTATCCGGTTTCGCGCGGTGACAGACCGAGGTCGTCGGCAATCAGTTGTGCTGGGTTGCCGTATTTCCATGACAAGAGGCTGACCACACGAATGGCATCTGGCTGCGGGATGCTCGAGAGCCCGGCATCTTCTGCGGCTAATCGAATGGCGTCCACCATGAGCGCTACTGGGTCTCGAGCGTCGTCAAGACCTTCGGCGCGCTGGACAAATTGTCCCGTCCCGATAAGGACAGGGGTGCGTGGGTCAAGTGTCATGTGTCAGACGCTAGGTCGTATGAGGGGTGCCCCTACTACTCTGAACGGAATGTCACGCATAGCCATTGGTGCCGACCACGCAGGATTCACTCTGAAGCAGCACCTTATTGAGGTGCTCACAAATCAGGGTCACGATGTTGACGACCTGGGTACCCATTCCACCGAGAGCTGTGACTATCCGCCCATTTGTGCCGCAGTTGGTCGACACGTGCGCGACGGAAAAGCAGATCTTGGAATTGTGTTGGGCGGAAGCGGCCAAGGCGAACAACTTGCAGCGAACAAGGTGCACGGAGTGCGCGCCGCCTTGTGTAACGACCTGTACACAGCTCGTATGGCCCGCTCACACAACAACGCAAATGTTTTGTCTATGGGCGCACGAGTCGTTGGTGAAGGTCTCGCCGAAGAAATCCTTTCAACTTTCTTATCAACCCCCTTCGAAGGAGGCCGACACGAGCGTCGCGTGGCGCAGTTGGCCGAAATCGAGCAACAAGAAGCGAGCAACTGATGCCGTTCCCCTCCGATACAAATCCCGATACCGAGGTATTTGCACTTCTTGAAGAAGAACGGATTCGTCAAACGACTGGTCTTCAACTCATCGCAAGCGAGAACTTCACATCGCCTGCGGTGATGAAAGCGACTGGTTCAATTCTGACGAACAAGTACAGCGAGGGGTACCCCGGTAAGCGCTACTACGGCGGCAACGTCAATGTGGACGTCATCGAAGCACTGGCAATTTCTCGTGTGAAGGAATTGTTCGGAGCAGACCATGCGAACGTGCAGCCGCACTCGGGTGCAAGTGCGAACATGTCGGTGTACTTGGGTCTGTTGAATCCTGGCGACACCATCCTCGGCCTCAGCCTCGACCACGGCGGTCACCTCACACACGGTTCGCCAGTGAACGCAAGTGGCATTTTGTACGACTTCAAGTCGTATGGCGTTACCCCCGGTGACGAACGAATTGACTTTGACAATGTTCGCGAGTTGGCGTTGAAGCATCGCCCGAAGATGATCGTTGCCGGAACCACTAGTTATCCACGTCGACTCGATCCAGAACCGTTCAAAGCAATTGCCGACGAAGTGGGCGCGTTACTCATGTTCGACATTGCTCACCTTGCTGGCCTCGTTGCTGGTGGCGCACATCCAAACCCAGTGCCGTATGCAGACGTTGTTACGTTCACCACACACAAGACATTGCGTGGCCCGCGCGGCGGATGCATCTTGTCGAAGGCAGAACACGCGCAAGCAATTGACAAAGCAGTGTTTCCTGGAAGCCAAGGTGGACCACTTGAACATGTTGTTGCGGCAAAAGCCGTTGCATTCCGTGAAGCACTTGATCCGTCGTTCAAGGTGTATGCGCAACAAATTGTGAAGAACGCAACTGCACTTGCAGGCGCGCTCGCACATGAAGGTTTCCGCCTTGTGAGTGGCGGTACCGACAATCACCTTATGGTTGTCGATCTTCGTCCGTTCGATGCAGAGTGCACCGGAAAAGTGGCACAACTCGTATTGGACGAAGCGGGAATCACTCTGAACAAGAACACAGTTCCCGATGATCCGCGCAGTCCGTTTGTTACCTCGGGTGTTCGTATTGGAACCCCCAGCGTGACCACCCAGGGCATGAAGGAAGCAGAGATGCCTGTCATTGCATCGCTGATTGCTGAAGCGCTCCGTCATCGCGACGATCCATCTGCAGTTGCAGCAGTACGGGCAAAGGTCGCAGACCTGTGCTCACGATTCCCTGTGTATCCCGAACCTTTCTAGGTCGGGCAGGCACTCTTCAACTCTCCTAGGCTCTCCACCATGGGGGACACCACCGGATATCTCATTATTGGCGCGTGCG
>CAIVDG010000405.1 GCA_903904615.1 uncultured Acidimicrobiaceae bacterium
CGCACATTGCAGGTGACGCCGCGTGACCCATCGCTGGGGTTTGTGGGGGACATTGAGAAAGTTCGTCCTCATGTAATTGAGGGATTGCTCCACGATGGATTTGTTCCCGTGTTGTCCACGGTCGGAGTTGACTCTCAGGGGCAGCCCTACAACGTCAACGCCGATACGGCAGCAGGCGCAATTGCAGAAGCCTTAGGCGCTGAGAAGATCATCTATCTCACAGACATTGCAGGTCTTCGCTCAAACATTGACGATGTGTCTTCGCTCATTCAACGAATCACAGTGAATGAACTCGGCGCACTTATTGATAACGGCACTGTGTCTGGCGGAATGATTCCGAAAGTAGAGAGCTGTATACAAGCCGTGCGTGGCGGGGTGAAGAGCGCGCACATTCTTGATGGACGCATCGCTCACGTTCTTTTGTTGGAATTATTCACCGACCAGGGAGCAGGAACCATGATCACTGGGGGAGTCTCATGAGTCATTCATTTCTTGACAACAACACTGCACAAAAGGCAAATCACGGACATGATTACTGTCCGTTCATTCCTGTGTTTGGGGCACCAGCGGTCATGTTCGAACGCGGAGCTGGAACAGAACTGTGGGACGTGTCGGGGAAGCGTTATCTCGACTTTCTCTCAGGCATCGCAGTTGTGTCACTCGGTCATGCAAATCCGGCCGTTGCAGAAGCCATTTCACAGCAAGCATCGACTCTTCTTCATGTGTCTAACTTCTTTGCCAACACCACGGCAACGAAGGCGGCTGTTGCTCTCTCTGAATTGATGGCCGAAGCGGGAGCAGGTCGCGGACAGGTGTTCTTCTGTAATTCTGGTGCTGAAGCAAACGAAGCGGCTATCAAACTTGCGCGCAAATTCGGTGGTCGTGGCCGCCATGTGATGGTCAGCGCATTGGGCAGTTTCCACGGACGTACTTTGGGCGCGCTTGCTCTCACCGGACAGCCAGCAAAGCATGAAGTGTTCCAACCCATGCCTGATGGGTTTCGGTACTGCGAATACGGTGACATCACATCGCTCGCCAACCAGATTGATGCAACAGTTTCCGCAGTGATGTTGGAGCCTATTCAAGGCGAAGGCGGCGTAATTCCCGCAGATGGTGAGTACTTGCGCGCTGTACAAAAATTGTGCAACGAGCGCGGAGTTCTGTTCATCATGGATGAAGTGCAGACCGGTTTCTCGCGCACGGGAGAGTGGTTCGGCTTTCAGCACGCCGGAGTACAGCCAGATGCCGTCACATTCGCTAAAGGAATGGGCAACGGAATGCCAGTGGGTGCTTTGTGGGCCAGACGCGATATTGCGTCAGTACTGCAGCCTGGCGATCACGGGTCTACGTATAGCGGCACAGCATTGGCTACGTCTGCAGTGCTTGCAGTGATTGATGAGATGAAGCGCATCGACGCGCCACGTTTGGCGCGTGAAAAAGGTGCACATCTGTCGAAGGGTTTGCTGGCACTCTCTAAAGTCGATCATGTTCGCGGACAAGGTCTTCTTTTGGGCGCACAACTCGTGGCTGGAGTGGAAACGAAAGACGTTGTGCCTGCATTGCTCGACATGGGTCTCATCGTTAATGGTGTGAATGCCACAACCTTGCGTTTGGCGCCACCAATTACCACCACCTATGAAGAAATCGACGAAGCATTAGCTCTTCTTGGAAAGGTGTTGTCATGACATATCGCCACCTTGTTGACATCTCCTCATTGGGTGCGGAAACGTTGCGCACAATTCTCACCATGTCGAACGATCCGGCGGTTGCTTCCGTTCGTCCATTATCGGGCAGGGGAGCAGCTCTCATTTTTGAGAAGCCATCGAACAGAACTCGTCACTCCATGGAAATGGCAGTCGTTCAATTAGGCGGACATCCTGTTTATACACGCGGTGAAGAAGTCGGTTTCGACGTGCGTGAAACAGTGGAAGACATCACGCGCATCATGGCCGGGTATCACGCCGTGCTGGCCGCGCGAGTCTTCTCGCATTCCGTCGTCCAGCGCATGGCTGCCTGCAATGTGGTTCCTGTGGTGAACATGTTGAGTGACGAAGCACATCCGCTTCAAGCGCTTGCCGACGTACTCACAATGGAAGAACACTGCGGGCCCGTGAGCGGTCTCACGGTGGCGTGGTTGGGCGACTACAACAACGTTGCCCGATCACTTGCCGAGGCTGTGTGCTTGCTCGGCGGAACTATGTCGTTTGCATGTCCTGAGGGGTATAACGCCAGTGACGCTGAATTGAAGCGACTTTCGTCATTGGGTGGCATTGTCAGACAATCGCTCAACCCAGTCGAAGCAGTGACCGGCGCACATGTCGTTCACACCGACACCTGGATCTCAATGGGGCAAGAAAGCGAAGCTGCAGAGCGTCGCGCAATCTTTTCTCCCTACTGCGTTACATCATCGGTGATGGCATCTGCGCAACCCAACGCAAAGTTCATGCACTGTATGCCGGCGCACCGTGGCGAGGAAGTAACCGCTGAGGTGCTCGACAGCGCATCGAGTCTGGCTATTCAGCAAGGGCATCATCGCCTTACATCTGCCCGCGGCGCAATCGCATGGGTCATCGGAGAATGAGATGAGCACAAAACAACAACGTCAACAAATCATTTCTCGTCTTATTGGACAAGAGACAATTTCAAGTCAGCCACAGCTCCAAGAGATACTTAAAGAGCATGGTATAGAGGCAACGCAGGCAACTATTTCACGCGACCTAGAAGAACTTGGTGCAGTGAAGATTCGTATTCCTGGTGGCGATACGGCGTATGCAATTGCCGAATACGCACCTGCACGCATCGCGCCCAGCGATCAACTGCGTCGGGTTATGGCCGAATGGGTAGCCGAAGTGACCTCCAGTGGAAATCTTGTCGTGGTGCGTACGCCACCCGGATGTGCCCACGTTGTTGCATCGGCACTCGATAGAAGTGGTCTCGATGGGTTACTGGGAACAGTTGCGGGAGACGACACCATCTTCTGTGTTGCTGCAGAGTCCATAGGTGGATGCGGTCTGGCCGAACAACTTCGCACATTGTCGGGCGTGAGTGACTCCACGGGCGGCATTCCTCGCAGAAAGGGAAACGCTCATGTCTGAAAAGAACGTGTCTGAGGGTGCTGCACTGTGGCACGGTCGATTCGAGTCCGGTCCTGCGGCTGAATTGATGGCGTACACCGAAAGCCTGTCATTCGATAAGCGTCTGTGGGCCGACGACATCGTCGGGTCACGGGCACATGTTTCTATGTTGGTCAGCGTGGGCATTTTGTCCGCCACTGATGGGCAGGCCATTCACTCGGCACTCGATGCTGTTGAGTCAGAGTTCGCCAACGGCACCTTCTCGTTTGAGCCGACAGACGAAGATATTCATACGGCGGTGGAACGCAGGGTGACGCAAATTGCCGGCGACGCTGGCGCGCGTATTCACACTGGTCGTAGTCGTAACGACCAGGTGGCTACCGACTTGCGCTTGTGGTGCAAGAGGGAAGTCCGCACTGTTCGCAACTATGTCGTGGCACTTGTTGAAGTTCTTGAAGCACGCGCATCAGAAGCCGACGCTGCAACGCCCGCGTTGCGATTGCCTGGGTACACCCATGTTCAGCATGCTCAGCCAGTGTTGCTCTCGCATCACTTGCGCGCGCATGCATGGGCGTTATTGCGCGACGCGGACCGTTTGGCCGATGCACTTGAACGTCTCGATGTCTCGCCGCTTGGAGCGGGTGCATTAGCCGGGTCATCTCTTCCGCTGAATCCGCAGATGACCGCTGACCAGCTTGGCTTCGCGCGCCCGTTCGCAAACTCGCTCGATGCCGTATCAGATCGCGATTATGTGGCCGAGATTCTTTTTGCCGTTGCCCTGTTAGGAGTTCACCTCTCACGCATCGGCGAGGAGTGGGTGTTATGGACAAGTGCCGAGTTTGGGTTCGCGTCGTTAGACGATGCCTACGCCACCGGCTCGTCCATGTTGCCGCAAAAGAAGAACGCCGACATCGCAGAGCTTGCGCGTGGAAAGGCGGGACGTCTCATTGGAAATCTCACCTCTGTTCTCGCCATGTTGAAGGGTCTCCCGTTGGCTTACAACCGGGATCTGCAAGAAGACAAAGAACCATTGTTTGATTCGGTCGATCAGGTTCGCCGTGCACTTATCGCACTTGGCGGAATGATTTCTACGGCAACGTTCAATTCTGATCGCATGTCAGTTGCGGCTGACGCCGAAGCACTTGTTGCCACCGACCTTGCAGAATGGTTAGTGCAGCGTGGCATGCCGTTCAGGCAAGCTCACGGGGTTGTTGGCTCTGTGGTGCGCGAATCGTTGGCAACACATACCCCTATGGTCGAACTTGTTCGTGCTCATCCGGCACTAGGTGAAGAGGCTGCCCAGTTGTTCGGTTCTGGAGTTGCGCTGCAACGCCGGAAATCACCGGGCGCTGCTGGGCCAGATGCCGCGCCTCAACAACGCCAGTTGCTTCTTACTGAAATTGCCTCTGCGAAAGCCAAGTTGTCATGAGTTATGTAGAGCACATTCGTGTTCGCTACAACGAGTGCGACATGCAGAACGTGGTCTTTAATGC
>CAIVDG010000406.1 GCA_903904615.1 uncultured Acidimicrobiaceae bacterium
AACTGTGGAACCGCCACATGGCTTTCGTCGATAATGAGCAAGAAGTCTTTAGGGAAATAGTCGAGCAAGGTAAACGGAGGCTCTCCAGGCTGACGGCCATCGATGTGCATGGAGTAGTTCTCAATGCCGTTGCAATAACCCATCTCTTGGATCATCTCGAGGTCGTATTGAGTTCGCATGCGAAGTCTTTGCGCTTCGAGAAGTTTTCCTTGGCTCTCAAACAAAGCCAACTGTTGTTGCAGCTCATCTTCAATACCGCGAATGGCTTTACGCAGCCTGTCGTCACCGGCCACATAGTGAGTAGCGGGAAAAATCAGCAACTCCGAGGGTTCGGAGAGTGTTTCACCAGTGAGAGGATCGATCATGGTGATTCGGTCGATGGTGTCGCCGAACATTTCAATGCGAACAACATTCTCTTCGTAGGCGGGATGCACCTCAATGGTGTCACCGCGCACTCTGAAATTGCCCCGCCCAAGGGTCATGTCGTTGCGGTCGTATTGGAGATCTACCAATCTCCTCAACATGCTGCGTTGGTCGTAATCGACACCTACATGAACTTCAAGCAGTTGGCCTTTGTACTCATCGGGGTCACCCATACCGTAAATGCACGAAACACTCGCAACCACAATGGTGTCGCGCCGCGTGAGCAAGGCGGCAGTTGCAGAGTGACGAAGTCGATCAATCTCTTCGTTGATTGAGGAGTCCTTTTCAATGTACGTATCGCTAGAGGGGATGTACGCCTCGGGTTGGTAGTAGTCGTAGTAACTAACGAAGAACTCAACGCGATTGTGCGGAAAGAACTCTTTCATCTCCTGCGCTAATTGCGCCGCCAGGCTTTTGTTGGGAGCCAAGATGAGCGTTGGACGCTGCGTCTTTTCAATGGTCCATGCAATGGTGGCCGACTTGCCCGAGCCGGTGATACCCAACAATGTTTGGAAACGCTCACCATCTTCTATTCCACTACTGAGTTCGGAGATGGCTTTGGGTTGATCGCCTGCCGGAGCAAAGTCGGAAACAACCTGAAATGACGTCACGAGTGAATCGTACAGAGCGGTTCTGTCAGCCGTTGTTGGTGCGGCCGCCGGCATCGTGGGCCGCTGGTGGCAACGCACACGCCCATTGCCACACGAGATCCACTTGTGACTTCAGCGAATGCATGTCTCCTGAGTTATCGATGACCTTGTCGGCGATTTCCAGACGCTTTTCACGTGATGCCTGTTTGGCAATGCGTGCCCGAGCATCTTCTTCGTTCATTGAGCGAAAGTTGACTAAGCGCTCAATAGCTAGTTCAACCGGAACATCAACCACAATGACGCCGCAGAGACCTTTGCGTGGATTCTCTGCCAGTAACGGAATGTCCAGCACCACAACTTTCTGTTTCTTCAACGCTGGCCATACGCGACACCACCACGGGCTCTTGTCGGCCGCTTTCATTCGCCTGTCCATCTCGGCGGCGACTGCTGGATGAACAATCTTGTTGAGATCCTTCAGTGCATCGGGGTCTGAGAATGCAATTGCCGCGAGCGCGGCTCTATCTAGCGAGCCATCGCTCGAGATGATGGAATCACCAAAGCGTTCGGCGAGAACCTTGAGCAGCGGTGCACCGGCGGATTGAAGTTCACGTGTGATGGCGTCGGCATCAATGATGACGGCTCCGTGCTCGGCGAGCAACGAAGACACCGTGGATTTACCCGATCCAATCCCACCGGTCAGGCCCAGAAGGATCACGAGATCACGCCTTATTCAGCAGCAGGTGCTTCGGCGCCGGCTTCGCCAGGCTGACCGTATTCCTTGTAGTACTCAGCCCAAGCAGCTTCGCGTTCGGTGTCGTCTCCGCCCACCCAGTTGCCATGCTCGTCCACCTGGAATTGACCTTGGTATTCAGCTGCAAGTTCGCCACCTTCGGCGGCCTGCTTGATGGAGATAGAAATACGACGACGTGCGAGGTCGAGATCGATGATCTTGACCCACAACTCTTCGCCTGGAGCAACAACTTGCTCTGCA
>CAIVDG010000407.1 GCA_903904615.1 uncultured Acidimicrobiaceae bacterium
CTCTTCTGCAGGTACCGCGTCTGGCATAGCCCACGTGTGCAAGAGAACAACCAACGCGCCACCGGGAACGAGAACACGAGCACATTCGTCAAGACCAGCCGCCCTGTCACTCCATAGTTGAATGTTGTTCACACTGACAACAGCATCTTGCGATTGATCTGGCACCGGAAGTAACTCTGCCGCTGCCCGCTCAACTTTCGTGAGGTGTTCTACTCGCGCACGGCGACACCGAGTACGGGTGCGCTCAACCATCACTCCTGACGGGTCAAGGCCAATCACCATTCCGTTAGATGCGCGACGAGCAGCTGCGACTACTCCGACTCCTGGTCCGCAACCAATCATCAAAACTTTGGCATCAGATTCCGGATTCACTAAATCGACGGCCGCGTTCTCCATGTCCGCATTGCCAGTAGCCATCACAGTCGCCATGATTCGGCCACCCCAACCATCCCACGGCAATATGCGATTCAAGATGTCCACAACGAAATGGTGCCACACACGTTCCCAAAAATAGTGTTTCGCGTTCCAAACGTTTACTGAAACCCCAGCCACTACCCCATCAATACTGAGGTTTGGAATTACGCACCAGCCTCACGAGGGCGGGGGATGGTGCGAAATGTGGTGCGAAATTCGCCGCCACGCCTTGCGTCATCCGCATAGAGGTTAGTGGAGTACGTTCAGAGTAGGAGCGAGGTATGGGGTTTCGTTCGGGTGGTTTCCATTCACCGAAGTATCGAACAACGTCTCCCCCAGTGCGCTAATGCCATGCCAAAAGTGCCGTGACGCCCTGATGCATTTGATTGCCGCGTCGTTGTATTTCGTGTCATTCCAGACTCACAAAAAAGGCACCTGCTCAAGTCTGACTTGAACAGGTGCCTTTAATGTTTTACGAGCTGAATATGGCTACTGAACTCTGAGCCACCTTTTCTGGAATGGTCAATCTCGTACAAGTATCTCTCATGGGCGGTAACCATGGCTTGGCGCAATTGATGGCGTTCCCCAAAAAGGGCATGTCAAGTTCCAGACATTTCTGGAAATCAGCTACTTCTTTGGTTAATGACTGGACCTACAGATCGGTTATCAGATCACCAATTGAAATAGCAATCTGACAATCAACTGAGTTCTTGAACTTCGTTAGTAAATCGAAGTTATGACAATTGCGATGGTCGCAACGGTGATTGCAAACACGTAGATCTGATACACCATCCACGGCTGCTTGACTTCAGTACTGCCAAGAGCTGTTGCCTTTTCACTATCAGTCATATCTTTAGAATCATTCTGGAAAGCAAGCAAAGCATTGCTCGTGAAAATCCATGATGTGACAGATGTGATGACTGCGATAAATGCAACCAAGCGCTTCACGCCGTCCGAAGCACTTGCAATATCCCCAAAAACGATGACCGCAACAATTGCGATCGAAGCGACCTGATGCACCGCACCAAGGGCCATGTTCAATCGAGCTGTTGCGCTCTGGCGATTCTTGAATTCTTCCATTGTTATATCCCCCTTTTGTGGGTGCTCTTTTGCACTCACAAAATAGGATTATTCCACAGATTTTGAGACAATGATTACAACCCAACGCTCTCCATGACGTCAAGGTTCAATCGCCAGATGAGCCCCATCTCATTAGGCGTTCCCAAAAACAGCGTTTTGCGTTTTCAGGGCGTCAGCGAACCAATCGTGTCATAAAGGCACTGGCATCTGCTGACGATGCAGATGGTCTGTTGCATTGAATATTGAATACGTCACATTCTCTCTCGCTGGAATTTGTGAATGAGAAATCCACCTACTATTTGGACA
>CAIVDG010000408.1 GCA_903904615.1 uncultured Acidimicrobiaceae bacterium
ACGTGAGAGAAACCGCAGGAAGCACCCCTGCGGGGGCCCTCTTGGGGGTGGCATTCCGATACTGCGTTCGGTTCATTGTGTCGGCCTGCGTCGGTCTTGGGGTCACACTTCTTCTCGCGCTACTTCTTCCTGTCAGATCGCCCATTCAGACCGACCGCATGGGTCATGCTCTTGTCTTTGACTTCGACCCAGACCACCTCTGGTGGGTGACGGTCATCTGGGCAGTGATCTTCCCGCTGCTCACCTACCTCACCTATAGGTACTTCTGGCGGCTCTGTCGAGTGTTCCCCGCTTTCGCCACATTGTTGCCGCAACCTGACGATGCAAACCTCTTCCATCCGTGGCGCAGCGTGCATGACGAGGCGCCCGAGAGAACAACTACGTACGGCCTCGGGCGAACACTCATTGTGTCGTTCACTCTCGTCGCTGCTGCATTAGCCGCTCGAGTGCTTCCCACTGGTCATGTGAGAGTCGTTCTGGCAGTCACCACGGTTGCTCTCACCGTGACCACGATTGCCCTGTCACGATTTGTCGCTCGAACACGTCAATTGTCATCTGATCATCTGAGGTCGCTGTTCACATTGACCGCAACGTGGTTGGTTATTCCGGCACTCTGGGCAGTGTCTCAGCGCACAGTGGTGACCCGCCTCGCCGAGGGGAAGTCCGTCTCAATGTCATGGCTCCCGCTCTCGCTGGCTGCACTTGCCATGGTGTCGCTCATGCTGTTTGACGTCCTTCGTGTCAAGCAGAAGGGTCTTGGTCACCTCCCGAACATGGAACGATCACGCATCACGTTTCTTGTGGTGCCCCTACTTCTCTTCCTCTGGACAAGTCATGCGATGGGTGATGTCAATGACATCGACGTCTTCCACCACGGCGAAATGCTCACAGGTGCGCACCGTTGGCTCTCTGGTGAGTTGCCATGGCGTGACTTCTACTTCAATGTTGGCTTCTTGCCAGCAGTTCTTGTGCCCAGAATCAGTTTTCAACTTTTCGGATCATCGTTCTGGGGAATGGTGAACGGTGACACTCTCATCTTTACTCCCGCTCTGATCATCGCGTTGTACATCGGAACAGCTGCACTCGTGCGAAAGAACACCGTCTTTCTTTTCTTGGTAACCATTTTCTTTCTCGTACCTCAAAAGTTCTTGTGGGGGTTTGCCGAAATACTCCATGGTGACGAGACGCTCTTTGTCTTTCGCTTCATTCCATTGGCACTTCTCCCAATTCCACTTGTCTGGTTCTTGCGTTCTCGACGATGGATCGCAGCAGTCGTTCTTGCCAGCACTCTTCTCGTCAACGTGTTGTTGGCTGCCGAGATGATCGTGTACCTCAGTGCAGTTGCATTGGTCGTCGTTGTTGCAGATCTCTCGGAGTGGCGCTCAGGAAAGCGCCCGTGGAAGTGGGATGCGCTCACGTGTCGCCTCGCGCTGTGCGGAGTGGCCGCTACGGGGGCAATGGCGTTGTTCCTGCAACAGTGGGGTGTTCTGCCTGGCTTTGTTGATTGGTGGTTGACCTTCCCATCTGGTTGGCACCTGGAAACGGCCATACCGATCAATGCGGAGTACCCCTTCTTCAAGACTCCGACCGCAGTGCTGATCCTTCCCCCGATTCTGTTTGCACTGGTGGTCTTCTACGTGCTGTGGCGACTTCATAGTCGTACGCGATTCTCACCTGAAGACTGGACTGCCATTGCCATGTCTGTTGGTGGACTGATCTTCTATCGAAAGACAGCCATTCGCCCCGATACACATGTGTATCAAGCACTCATCGCGATCTTGCCGGTGCTCCTATTCATGGTGAACAAGTCAGTTGAGATGCTTGGCGCCGCAATTGAACCATTGCGGTCCGGCGTGCGACATTATTCAGCCAAGTCGTTGGCATGGATCTTCGTTGCTCCGGTAGTGCTGATGCCATTCGCACCGCCATTCACCACCTTCGTCGACATCGGGTCCACTCTGCCGTCACGCTTCAATGCAGTCTCAACGTCACCGGTGATTGCTCCACGACTCGGCAATTACGCTGACGGTGTCTTCGCGGAGAAGGTTCTCGCACTCAAGGGATTCTTTCGTGAGAATTTGCCGAAGGGCTACCGCATCTACGACTTCTCCAACTCTTCTTCGCTGTATAACTTCCTGCTGAACGAAAAGCCCATCAGCAAGTACAGCTATGTCGTTCAGTCGGCGACACACGAGAGCCAGTTGGAAGTGATTGAAGCCCTGAAAGAGGTTCGTCCCGAAGTTGTGGTGTACGCATCGCGCGAAGGGCTGAACCAATGGGACCGGGTCATCAACCCCGTGCGGCACTACGACATCAGTGAGTTCATTCTGCGGAATTATTCCCCCTGGATTGACTACTACGGCGAAACACTCATGCTCCGAAATGACCTCGTTGGCGCTGCGTCTATGGCTACCTCGGTTCCCGTTCCTAACAAGACCGAGGCGCAACGTCTGCTGCGCAGCAGCTTTGATGCGACCGACCCCGGTTATGAACTGCGATGCAATTGGGGTGCAGCGGCGCAGTTCCTTACAACACGACCGACCGACAAGGGCGTTGCGGTGAAAAGTGCGCCCGCAACTGGCCTCTTGTCCGTACGCGGCTGGACCCCAACCCTTGGTGACACCCCGACACGCATCATCGTCAAAGTCGACGGAGAGGTGGTCATGGACGGGGGCACTTCTCTGCCGCGTCCAGATCTTGCACTGCCAACGTCGCAAACTGGGGAACGACCCGGGTTCTGGTTCGACATACCCCTGACAACATCGGGCGAAAAAGTCGAGGTGTTCCGCATGGACTCTGATGTACCGACCCCGATTCTCACCGAGCAATCGGCAAGCGGACACATCGATGTTCAACAATTAGATCCCGCAGTGGACGGCAAAGTTCGCCTGGGGCTGGCCCAAGAGATGCGTTACATGACAGTGCTCGAGTTCCCTGAGAACTTCGAGGACTATTCATGGATGCTGTTGAAGAGTGACTCTCCGATCGCCAAGAACAAGTACCTGCTCTATGACCAGGCTCTCGATGGGAAGCGAGCGATTGCTTTTTCATCAAACGGCAAGCACAAGGTCGCCGGTGCCCATGCGGCTGCCTGTCCGACGTGGTTCGGATGGACCACGTCACGGTTGTACTTGCAGTCTGACCAACCTATTGGCAACGTGACAATCGCTCTGCACAACAATGAAACGGCCGGTCAATAGACCACAGTAGGTTTATCCCCGTGGGTGACTCACACCAGCCAAAAGTCGGCGTGTTGATTGTCGCCTATAACGCTGAAGACACCTTGGTTCAGGTGCTCGATCGCATTCCAGATGACTTCATCGAACAAGTGTCGGCTGTGTTCGTGTGTGACGATGCAAGTACCGACCGTACCTTTGATGTGGCGGTCGACTACCAAGGCAAGTCACATCACATGCCGCTTCATGTGGTGAAACACCCCGTGAACCTTGGCTATGGCGGAAACCAGAAACACGGATACCGCTGGGCAACTGACATGGGGCTTGATGTCGTCGTGCTGCTGCACGGTGACGGTCAGTACGCCCCCGAGATGCTGCCCGACATGGTGAAGCCAATTCTGGACGGAGAAGCCGACGTGGTGTTCGGCTCGCGCATGATGACAAAAGGTGCGGCCTTGAAGGGCGGCATGCCGCTGTACAAGTACGTCGGTAACCGCATCCTCACCACATGGGAAAACGCCATGGCAGGAACTCAATTGTCTGAATGGCACAGCGGATATCGCGCCTATTCCGTGAAATCTCTGAGCAACGTTCCTTACGACACGAACTCTGATGGCTTCGATTTCGACACGCAGATCATCTTGCAGATGACCGAGATCGGCGCACGCATCATCGAGATTCCTATACCAACTTATTACGGCGATGAAATTTGTCGCGTTGATGGTCTTAAGTACGCACGTCAAGTGACAGTGGAAACACTTCGATATCGATTGCGCAAGATGGGCTTTGGGCGCAGTCGATTTGTTCAGACGTCGAGCTACGAGGTGAAGACATCCAAAGACTCATCACATGGGCAACTGATCGCACACTTGGCTCGACGCCAGAAGTGTCGCGTTCTCGACCTCGGATGTTCCGATGGCTCTATTGCGGCACGACTTCAAGACCTTGGTCACGAAGTGGTGGGTGTCGACATCGAAGAACACCTGGGTGTGCATGAGAAAGTCGACGTTTTTCACCGTGCCAATCTGGACGAAGGTCTTCCTGACGGTCTCGGTGCATCGTTCGACGTCGTGCTCTGCGCGGATGTGATTGAGCATGTCCGTGACCCAGAGTCGCTTCTCATCGACATTAAGTCGGTGCTTGCATCATCTGGAATTGTGGTTGTGAGCATTCCCAACTTCGGTCACTGGTACCCGCGCACCAAGACTGTCTTTGGAATGTTCGACTATGACAGCCGCGGCATTCTTGATGCCACCCATATGAGGTTCTTCACCAGGCGCAGCTTCGAGCGTATGGTCCGTCGTTCAGGGTTTACGCCACGTCGTATTGGCGTGACGGGGTTTCCTTTTGATGTGCTTGCACGAGGTGGACGTCAATTGCCTCGTCCTTTGCTGGCACCGTTCAAACTGATTGACAAGGTGTTGTTGAAACTGCGGCCACAACTGTTCGGTTATCAGTTTCTTTACGAACTGACTCCGTGAAAACCGCGCCACCAATGAATCGGTGGTGTCGAACCACCCGCCGTTGGTGCGCGAGGGGGGACTTGAA
>CAIVDG010000409.1 GCA_903904615.1 uncultured Acidimicrobiaceae bacterium
AGTGTGTGGGTTCCACTCGACCCCATACCCACATCAATTGCTTTGCGCTGTATTCGCGGAAGTCATGTTGTGCCCCGACGATTCATTCCCAACCGATTCGTTGACGATTCGCCATACGTTGCTGCGGCCGCCGGCTTTGAGCTGTTTCCCTCGGCGGAAGAACTAGAAGCACTGGGTGAGACGATGGTGTGCGATGCACAACCGGGCGATGTTGTGGCATTTCATTTCCGAACACTGCACAGCGCGCCGGGTACCGCTACACACCCGAACAGACGACGCATAGTGAGTTACCGATACGTGGGCGACGATGTTCGGTGGACAACCCGTCCATGGAAAACGTCGCCGCCGTTTGAGCCGCATGGACTCGTCGATGGCGACATTCTCGATGATGATCGGTTCCCTCGAATTCACCTCGAGGTGTAAGCAACTAGTCCTGTTGACGTGCCACCAACGTGGCATTCAAAGTGACTTTCTTTCCATCGCGCTCTACGACAATGGTGATTGTTTCTCCAGGCGCAGAGTCACGAATGATGGCGACTAATGCTTCGTCGCCCATGATGGGCTGCTCGTTGATTGACAACACAATGTCGTTCACTCGCACGCCAGCTTTGTCGGCAGGTGAATTCGATTCCACTTCACCGATGACTGCACCAGCACCGCCATCGGAGCGGCTGCCCAAACTGATTCCTAGGAAACCTTGGCGGCGCGAACCACCGTTTGCAATTTCGTCAAGAATCTTCGATACGCGCTGCACTTCAGCAACACTGATGGCAAAACCAATGTTGTTGGCAGAACTAGACATTCCACCTGTTGCTACAGCGGTGTTGACACCAACAACTTGGCCGTTCATGTTGATGAGTGGCCCGCCGGAGTTTCCGGATGAAATTGCAGCATCAGTTTGAATGAGTGCATTCAAGAAGGTTTCGTTATCTAACTGCAATGTGCGATTAAGCGCCGAGATAATTCCCGATGTAACACTGGGGCCACCATCGAGCGCAAGGGCATAGCCCACTGCAACGACGGGGTCGCCCACTGCAAAAGAATCTGGGTCGGCAAATGTTGCTGCAACTAACCCTGTGGTATTGCGCAATTTAATGAGTGCTAAGTCGTTACTTGGATCTGTTGCAAGAACGTCAGCTGTAATGGGAGATGTAGAACCGTACAAACGAACACGTGCGGTCTCGGAACCTTCAACAACGTGATTGTTCGTGAGGATTTCTCCGTCGGAGCTAATGATGATTCCGGTACCCACTGCTTCACCCGTTGACGACACACTGTCAATGGTGACCACGCTGGGAGCAATGACCTCGGCGGCCTTTGCGACATCGGTATCACCAATGTCGCCAGACTTGACGGGAGCCGCGGTAACCAACGGTGAGTTGCTTGCACCACCAGAAGAGTCGGAAAGTGAAGAGCCAACGAGACCGCCGGCGAGTCCTCCGCCAAAGGCAATGACGAGCACCAGTACGAGTGCCGCAATGCGTGCACGAACTGGTCGCTTCGAAGGAACCTGGGGTGGGGTGTTCATCCAATGTGAATCGCTCATGGACTCAGTATCTCGCCATTCAATGAATAATGGAAAGCAGCGAAGGAAAGAATCTCCTAAGAATTTGTGACGGGGTACGCAAAAGGGGCGGTCTTGCGACCGCCCCTTTCACAAAAGTATGTGCTTTCGGATTTAGCCCTGAAGCTTGATCTCGATGTCCACGCC
>CAIVDG010000410.1 GCA_903904615.1 uncultured Acidimicrobiaceae bacterium
CAATCGTTCTCTTCGTTTGGCCCAAGCGAAGTGGCCCAATTTGACCATCGCCGATTGGAACTCACATTTCGTTCCCAATCGTGTCAGTCGATTCATTGCCGACGGAGTTCATCTCACCGTCAACGGCTACCGAACCCGAGCAAACTTTTCCGTGAAACAGTTACTGCAATTCGGCGATGTCATCGTGAATGCCAGCACAACAACGACTTCGACAACCACTACATCCACCAGCACGTCGTCCACATCTTCCACCACATCCAGTACGACAACATCGACAACAGCGCCGCCATCACCTCCTAGCACCTAATCCCGAACCGCTACGGTTACACCATGCTTGCCGTCACCGCTTCACAAGGAAAGATCTCTGTCGTTGAACGCGACATCCCCGATGGCGAGGGTGAACTCATTGCCATCACATCCTCAGGCATTTGTGGCAGCGATCTACACATGATTGAGAACGGCCTCTCTCATGTTGTTCTCGGACATGAATTTGGTGGCTACACATCTGATGGCCGACTTGTTGCAGTTCGCCCCACTGGTGCATGTGGCACGTGTACTCATTGCACGACGCATCACTCACAATTGTGTGCCGATGCATTGCGAAACAGTCATGGCATTTCTCGCGACGGTGGCCTTGCTGAATTTGTCCGCGCAACCGAAGATCGTCTCTTTGAAATTCCGAAAGGAACTGACGAAGTCAGCGTTGGATTAGTGGAGCCACTTGCAGTTGTGTTGCACGGAATTAATCGCATGAATGTTCAACACGGCAGCACTGCTGTAGTAGTAGGTGCTGGGTCAATTGGTTTGCTGGCCGCAGCAGTACTTCGTGATCGCGGAGTCACAGTGGACATCGTTGCCAGACATGCACACCAAGAACGTGCAGCCGAACAACTTGGAGTCAACCCAGTTCGTGAAGCAGGAAAAAACTACGACGCGTCGTACGACGCCGTGTGCACACAACAATCATTCGACGCATGCATTGAAGCAACACGTCCTGGCGGGTCATTGCTTGAGTTCGGAATGTTCTGGACACCCGTTGCGCTCACCAATCCAATGTTGCTGAAAGAAATCACTGTGGTGCCGTCCATCTTCTACGGGCACACCCAAGAGCACCACGACTTTGCAGAAGCTGTCGAGATCCTTCATCGGGTTCCTTCAATTGCGTCTGCAGTTGTAACGCACAGGTTTGCCCTTGCAGAAGCAGAGCAAGCCTTTGCTGTTGCTGCAGATCGCAAGGCAGGCGCCATCAAAGTGCACCTACTCACATCCATGTAATTCGCACCCTATGCGGCGGGTTACAAGTCCTCACCATTGTGACCATGTGCAACTAATCATTTGCCCAACACAAGTTCTTTTTTCCAAGTTTGTCTAGGAGCATTGAACAAGCCCCTGCTATGGTGACTGCAGTCACACCACGGTGGTGTGCCAACTTTGGGGGTAACTCAATGACTCAACGTCAGACCAATCGGTCACGAGTGTTGCGTCGCGTAGGAGCAGCGTTAGCTGCAACTATTGCGGTGTCCACCGTGGCCTCAACTGCGGGAGTATCTGCTCGTCAGACTTCCGCATCGAAGGTGGGCGGGACCATCAAGGTCGCAATGCGCGACACAATGCCAGGCTGGTGTACAGGTAACAACGCTGCCGGTTCTGCATTGATGGCAACTCGTACCATTTACGACACCTTGTTTGAAAAGACAGCTGGTGGCGACCTTGTTGGAATGCTTGCTGAATCAGCAACTCCATCCGCAGACTTGAAGACATGGACCATCAAGATTCGCAAGATGGCCGATGGTTCTTTCATCAAGTTCCACGACGGCACCAACCTTGACGCCGACAACGTGGCGTTCAACATCAACGCATCTCGTGGTGCTTTGACTGCCGCCTGGCTCACACTTGCAACCAGCAACCCAGGCGCGCTTCCAGCCGCGGTTGCCGCTGGTCAAGCAATTCCTGGTCACGTGCTTGGTACTTCGGTGCCATTCCAGGCCAACATCAAGGCAGCAACTGGCTCTGTTGGTGGAGACACTGTGACCGTCACTCTTGACCGTCCACAGAACGACCTCACCGGAACCATGTACGCATCGGGTCGCTACTTCGTTCGTTCGAAGCGTCAGCTTGCAGCATGGCCAGCAATTCCAACCCAGGGAGCAACTTCTAATCCGATGTCGGCAAACACCGGCGGCGGATTGGGCGCAGGAAAGTTCTGCGGCACATTCCCAATTGGAACTGGTCCATTCATGGTGGCAAGCGACTACACCTTCAACACTGAAAAGCTTGTTGTTGTGAAGAACCCGAACTACTGGCGTAAGGACGCAGCTGGTGTTCAGTTGCCATACCTCGACGGTATTCAGTTCGACAACATTAAGGACGGCGTTAAGGCTTCTCAGGCAGTACAGACCGGTGGATACTCCATTGGCCAGTTCTCTGGTGCAACAGACGGAACGTTCATCAAGAACCTTCGTTTGAAGAAGTCCATCTTGAAGGAATACAAGACTCCTTACGAGTACTACCCATCTGTTTGGTTCAACCAGAAGGTAGAGCCAGCATTCAAGTTCAAGAGCTGCCGTGAAGCAATGGCATACGGTCTTGACCGTGTGACTTACGCTAAGAAGCGTGGATCAAACGAACAGATTCCAGCTAAGTCACTTGTTGGACCTACTAGCGTCATGTACACCACCAAGGGCTTTAAGCAGTACAGCCTTACAAAGGCAAAGGCCGCATACAAGAAGTGCAAGACCGAAGCCGGAATTACTGAGTTGAACGTCACCACTCCTGCAGACCGCAGCAATGCCTCTTTGCAGAACGTAAAGGAAGTTCAGTCACAGTTGAAGAAGGTGGGCATCACGGTCAATATCGACCAAGACGACTCCACCAACATCATCAACAAGGCATTCAACGCGAGCACAAAGAACCAGTACGACTTCATCAACATCCTTCTTCTTGAAGGAACCGATGTGAGCTTCAACCTGCCATTCTTGGTCACCAACTCGTTTGCAGATGCCTACTCAACGAACCCCATCAAGGCCCTCTACGGCGCCGGTAAGGCTGTTCCTTTGGGAGACATCCTCAACTTGAACCTTCACACCGATACCAAGATTGACGAAATGCTGTACGCAGCGCAGGCCATTCCGCCAAAGGCAAATGGTCAGCTCGACGTAGCAAAGGTCAAGCCGAAGTATCAGGCAGTGACGAAGTACATCCAGGACAACTCAATCATGACGTCACTCACCCACCAGTACGTATCCATCTTTGCTCGCAAGAACATTGGTGGCATCGGTGGTCTGAAGACGCCAGGTGGAAAGTCACCACGCGTTGTAACCAACTGGGGTATTCAGTACCCAAGCGTTTACATCATCAAGTAACAAACTTCACCAACGAACCGAATTTTCGGTCGAGGAGGCGGCACCCAAGTGGGTGCCGCCTCTTTCGTTGTTGTAATGTGTCTCAGGACACACAGGGGGCACATGGATACTCTTCGCATCATCGTTCAACGACTCGTCACAATTTTTGTGGTGGTTGGCGTTGCAACATTCTTCTTGGCTTGCCTTATTCGTTTACTTCCAGGTGACCCGGCATCCATCATGGTGTCAAACGCTCTTCCCGATCAGGTGTTGAATATCCGTCGCATCTCGGGTCTCGACAAGAACGTGTTTGGCTACTGGTGGCAGTGGTTCTCCAACATGATGACAGGAGACTTCGGTTACTACTACCAAGCAGCAGGCAACAACCCAGTGTCTGATGTTCTGAAGCGTTCCATTCCAACATCCATCCTCATGGTGGTCTACGTACAGATCGTTGCACTACTTGTTTCCGTGCCACTCGGACTGGTGTCGGCATACAAAGAAGGAACTCGCTTCGACCGCATCCTGCAGTCAATTCTGTTCGTTTTGTCATCCATCCCTAGCTTTGCTTTGGCACTAGTGTTCTCACTGTTCTTTGCGCTGCGCTGGCCAATTCTTCCTCCACTCGGTTACGCAACTCCCGGAGAAAACATTGTCTTGCACTTCAAGTACATGGTTCTTCCCGTGGCAAGCCTCGCGGTGGGAATCATCGCGTCGTATACACGTCTTCTTCGCGCCGACGTGATTGCCACTCTGAAAGAGGATTACGTGATGATGGCTATGTCGAAGGGCATCTCCAACAGTCGCGTTCTGTGGAAGCACGTTCTTCGCCCATCAAGCACCACACTGCTTACCTCGGCAGCACTCAACATGGGTTCTCTCATTGGCGGAACAATCGTTATTGAAACTCTGTTCCAAATTCCTGGTCTCGGTTATGAAATTGCATTCGCCATCGTGACTCGCCAAGTCATCGCCCTGCAAACACTCATCGCAATCGTTGCCTTCGCGTATGTCTTCTTCAACTCAACCGTCGACATTGTCGCCAACATCATTGATCCACGAACAAGGGAGCGCCGTGCTTAATAGATTTTGGAAGAAGCCACTTGGCTTCAAGTTGTCCACTGTGTGGATCATTTTCATTTTGTTCCTCGCCATCTTCCGCGACCTCCTTCCCGGACCAGCATGGGACGAGTCAACAGAAGCATTAGGCGTGAGTCCAGGGAGCCCCGGGCATTTCTTCGGAACTACTCAAGATGGTTTCGACGTTCTTGCCGGAATCATCAACGGTGCTCGCCTGTCGGTTCTTGTTGCTGTTACATCGGTTCTTATCGGTGGCGGAATCGGAACATTCATCGGTATCACAGCCGCCTACTTCAAGGGCAAATACGACAAAGTTGTCAACGTGGTGTTCAACATGATGTTGTCCATCCCCAACCTGGTGTTGTCATTGGCTCTCATCTCGGTACTGGCAGCAACAAAGGACGGAATACCTGCGTCCGATAGTCGCAAGGTGTTCGTGATGATCATTTCTCTCATCATCGTCATCATCCCCATTCTCGGACGCATCGCACGAAGCGCAACACTTCAGTGGAGCACTCGCGAGTTCATCATTGCGTCCAAGTCAATGGGCACCAAAGACATGACCATCATCAAGAAGCACATTGTTCCGAACGTTGCTCCGGCAATCTTGGCAATCGGATTCTTCGCAATTGGTGTGGTCATCATCGTTGAAGGATCACTCTCCATCCTTGGTATCGGTATCGCTGGTGGCGCAAGTTGGGGCTCCATGTTGGCTATTGGTCGCTCGTATCTCGAGTTCTCGCCGTGGGAGACCTACTTCCCCGTGGCCTGTATCGCCTTCACCGTTCTGTCCACTAACTACTTCGGCGACTACGTTCGCGCAAATCTCGACAAGAGGGAGTCAAAGATATGAGCCCCGTCCTGAAGCTCACCGATCTTTCGGTCTCCTTCAACACGCCACGTGGAATGTTGAAGGCCGTTCGTAGTGTCACCATTGAACTGAACGCCGGCGAAAGCCTGGGCGTTGTGGGCGAATCTGGTTCCGGCAAGACCGTCTTGTCGCGAGCCACGATGGGCCTTCTCCCCCGCACTGCAGTGCGTACCGGAACAGTTGAGTACCTCGGCACCGACATCTCGAACTACAGCGCTAAGGAAGTTCGCGATTTGTGGGGCACAGGCATGGCCATGATCTTCCAAGATCCCATGACCGCGCTCAACCCCGTGCGTCGAATTGGTGACCAACTCACCGAAAGCCTCGTTGTACGTCTCGGAATGGACAAGAAGGCTGCGCAAGAAAAGGCAATTGCTCTTTTGAAGCGCGTGCGCATTCCAGACCCCGACGCAATGATGCGCAAGTTCCCCTACCAGTTGTCTGGTGGTATGCGTCAGCGAATCATGATCGCTATCGCAGTGTCGTGTAACCCAGAAATGTTGTTCGCCGACGAGCCAACCACTGCGCTCGACGTAACAGTTCAGGCTCAGGTTTTGGAGTTGTTGTCAGAACTTCGTAAAGAGTTCAACATGGCAATGATTCTGGTAACACACGACCTTGGCGTTGTGGCTGGTCACACCGACAAGATTGCCGTTATGTACGCCGGAGACGTTGTCGAGTACGCACCAACACGTCAGTTGTTCTCCAACATGAAGATGCCCTACACCGAGGCATTGCTGAAGTCCATTCCACGTTTGGAAACACCTACCGGAACTCGCCTGCCCGTTATTGAAGGACGTCTTCCCGACCCCACCAAAGACGAGCCAGGTTGTCCATTCGCAAATCGCTGCCCTTATGTCACCGACAAGTGCCGCGCAGAGAAGCCGCCACTCACCGATGGCGGCAATAACCACTTCTACCGTTGTTGGTACCCAATTGGAGGAGCACAGTAATGGCTGGCACAGGCAAAGCACATCTGCGACCAGAGGGTGATCGCGTTCTGGTCGTCGAAGACCTCACCGTTGAATTCAATGTAGGCAAAGGCAATGTTGTTAAAGCAGTGTCCGGCGTCAGCTTCGACCTCGTCCGCGGCGAAACTCTCGCCATCGTGGGCGAATCAGGTTGTGGTAAATCCACGCTGGGCAAGGCTGTCCTGCAGTTACCGAAGCCCACAAGCGGCTCTGTGAACTTCCTTTCTAAGGAACTCACAAAAATGGGCAAGCAAGAACTTCGCGACATGCGTCCCGCCATGCAGATGATCTTTCAGGACCCCATCTCGTCGCTCGACCCACGTCTTCCCGTCAGCGAAGTCTTGGCAGAGCCACTTCGCGTATGGAACCGTGGAAACCAGGTAGAGATCGACGCAAAGATCGACGAGTTGCTCACCGCAGCAAACCTCGATCCTGCAGTCGTTCGTGACCGTCGTTCATACGAGTTCTCTGGTGGTCAGTGCCAGCGCATCAGCATTGCTCGCGCGCTTGCTCTTGACCCCACCATGATTATTTGTGACGAACCCGTCTCGGCACTCGACGTATCTGTGCAGGCTCAAATTTTGAACCTGCTCCAGGACATGAAAGATCGCTACGGCCTCACACTCATCTTCATCTCTCACGACCTTGCAGTTGTGAAGGCAGTGAGCACACGCGTCATGGTGATGTACCTAGGCAAGGTGTGTGAAATCGGTACTCCCGACGAGATCTATCAGAACACCAAGCA
>CAIVDG010000411.1 GCA_903904615.1 uncultured Acidimicrobiaceae bacterium
AGTCCTTTGGTCCAGTCGTCCCACAGCATTCCCTCTGCGCCTAACTGGCGGTAGACGAACTCATCAACTTTTTGTTGATGTTCGGTGCAGAAGCATTTGGTTGCTGCGGAGAATCCGGCAGGCGCTTGTCGAAGGACTTCGCGAATGACCAGGATGCGTCCGATGCGATAACCGATTTCGAGTGATGCAATTTCTTGACGAACATGTGCGCTCGATGTGTCTGCTTTGGAGACTGCGAGTTGGAATTGTGCGTAGTTCGACACCAAGCGGTCGATACCACCACGCTCGTGTTCAAGTTGACGCATTGTTTGTCCGAAGGCACCACCGGGTTGCCCAACAAGGTTGTCCTTCGGCACACGTGCGTCCGTGAAGAACACTTCGCAAAAGTGACGATTGGTGGTCATGTCGGTGATTTGGCGAACTTCAATTCCGGGAGTATTCATCGGCACGATGATTTCGCTGATACCAGCGTGTGGCGGACCTTCGTTGTTAGTTCTGCAAATGAGATAGCAGAAGTCGGCATGTGCACCGAAACTGGTCCAGATTTTTTGGCCGTTCAACACCCATTCATCGCCATCGAGAACCGCAGATGTCTTCAGCGATGCAAGGTCGCTTCCAGAGTTCGGCTCGCTCATGCCAATGCACCATGTGGTTTCGCCCGCGAGAATGCCTGGCAAGAACTTTTCTTGTTGTGCTTTGGTGCCGTATTGAATAAGCGCCGGTCCCATTTGTCTGTCGCCGAACCAACTGGCTGCAATGGGTGCACCCGCCTTAATCATTTCCTCGCCCACAATGAGTCGGTCAATAGGGGGTCGTCCGCCGCCACCGAATTCCTTCGGCCACACCATTCCAATCCAGCCACGCTGTGCGAGTTCTTGAGAAAACTCTTTGGAGTAGCCATTCATCCACGTGACGTTGTGTCGGCCGTATCGGCGCACCGCGTCTGCAGCCACTTCGGCAGCCTCGCGACGCAACTCAAGCTGTTCGGGGGTCCATGCAAAATCCATACCAACAGTGATGGTAGGGGGCATACCTGCGGCCTGCGCTATTGTGTACAAGTCAAATACAAGTGACATCGGTCGTGCCTCGGTACACCGACTTCTGAAAGGGACTCCTATGGCGAAGATCAAGGTTGAGAATCCGGTCGTTGAACTCGACGGCGACGAAATGACTCGAATCATCTGGCAGTTCATCAAGGACCGCCTCATCCTTCCGTACCTCGACGTCAACCTTGAGTACTACGACCTCGGCATGGAACATCGCGATGCCACCGACGACCAAGTCACCATCGATTCAGCGAACGCAATTTTGAAGCACGGCGTTGGCGTGAAGTGCGCAACCATCACACCAGACGAAGCTCGCGTTGAAGAGTTCGGCCTGAAGAAGATGTGGAAGTCGCCAAACGGAACTATCCGCAACATTCTTGGTGGAGTCGTTTTCCGCGAACCAATTATCTGCAGCAACATCCCGAAGCTTGTTCCTGGTTGGACTAAGCCAATCGTCATCGGTCGTCACGCACATGGCGATCAATACAAGGCCACCGACTTCAAGGTGCCAGGCGAAGGTGTTGTCACCATGACCTACACACCTGCCGACGGAAGCGAGCCCATGCAGTTCGAAGTTGCCAAGTTCGGCAAAGACGGCGGCGTCACCATGGGTATGTACAACTTCAACGACAGCATCCGAGACTTTGCGCGCGCATCGTTCCGTTACGGCCTTGCCCGTAACTATCCGGTGTACATGAGCACCAAGAACACCATCTTGAAGGCCTACGACGGTCAGTTCAAAGATCTCTTCGAAGAAGTGTTCAACAACGAGTTCTAGGCTGAGTTCGACAAGGCCGGTCTTACCTACGAGCACCGCCTCATCGACGACATGGTTGCATGCGCCATGAAGTGGGAAGGCGGCTACGTGTGGGCATGTAAGAACTACGACGGTGACGTTCAGTCAGACACCGTTGCTCAGGGTTACGGCTCACTAGGTCTTATGACGTCAGTTCTTATGACACCCGACGGACGCACGGTGGAAGCAGAAGCTGCGCACGGAACAGTGACGCGCCACTATCGCGAGCACCAAAAGGGCAACAAGACATCCACAAACCCCATCGCGTCGGTGTACGCATGGACTGGTGGCTTGAAGCATCGTGGCAAGTTGGACAACAACCCAGCACTGATTGGTTTTGCAGAAAACCTCGAGCGCGTGTGTGTAGAAAGTGTGGAAGGCGGCGAAATGACAAAGGACCTCGCCATACTCATTTCGAAAGATCAGCCATGGCTCACCACCGAGGACTACCTCGCAGCACTTGATCGTCGTCTTCAACAGAAGATGGCATAAGCATCATGAAGGCCGTCGTTCTCCGCGAGCACGGTGGGCCCGAAGTTCTTCGATTCGAGGATGTTCCTTCGCCTGTCTATGGCGCAGAGGACATCCTCGTTTCCGTTGCGGCAACGGCTTTGAACCGAGCAGATCTTTTGCAGCGCATGGGGTTCTACCCCAATCCATTTCCCCAAGGCCCAGAGATCCCTGGATTGGAATTTGCGGGAACGGTGAAAGCAGTAGGCGAGCGGGTGACTGCATGGCGTGTGGGTGACCATGTCATGGGAATTGTGAGTGGTGGTGCATACGCCGAAGAGTTGGTGTTGCACGAACGTCAGGCCATGGCTGTTCCTGTAGGCATGTCGCTTCATGACGCCGCAGCAATTCCTGAGGTGTTCATTACCGCTTGGGATGCTCTTGTTGTGCAGGGCGGGCTCACGTCTGGCCGTTGGGCCATGGTGCACGCTGGTGCATCGGGTGTTGGTACTGCCGCAATTCAAATTTGTAAGGCCATTGGTGCACGCATCATCGTGACGTGTTCATCGGGCAAAGTGCAGTCGTGCAAAGACCTTGGTGCAGATGTGGTTGTTGATTACACGTCACAAGACTTCGTAGAAGCAGTACAACGCGCAACAAACGGTGCTGGTGTTCACACCATTCTCGATGTCATTGGCGGCGATTATGTAGAGAAGAACATTGCATCGCTTGCCGTGAAGGGCCACATCATTCAGGTGGGAGTCATGGCGGGCAAGCCAGTTCCGTTCAACGTTGGGGCATTGCTTGCGAAACGAGCATCAATTACCGGAACCGTTCTACGTGCTCGTCCATTGGACGAGAAGATTGCCATTACTCAACGCTTCGTTGCTGAGATGTTGCC
>CAIVDG010000412.1 GCA_903904615.1 uncultured Acidimicrobiaceae bacterium
GCAATGGCTGGTCGCTATCCCATCGTGTCGCCAATGGAAGCAGTGAAGCGTTTGTCTAATCCTCTCTACGGTGCCATTGGTGGTGCGGTGCGTGGCGCGGCAGATGTTGCGGTGTCCTCTCAACCGGCGGAAGATTCCGTCACGAATCAGGAAATAGACATTCCGATTACGGGAGTCAGACTCATCTTGATGGAAGCGCGTTTGTCTAATGGCACACACATGTTGTTGCCCGCATACACGTTCTCAAATGCCGATGGCGATGTCGGCACAGTTATTGCTATTACCGATGATCTTCTCGCCTTCCGGAAGAGCGTTACTGACTCCACTGCTGTAGCACCACCAGACACAAGCGGAACTGGCCCAGAGCCGGCACCGGTGGAACCAGGTGCGATCACTCAAGCCGAGGCCAATTCACTCATTGGGCTGACTGAAAGAGAAGCAACGCTGACCGCAGGTGGAAAAGATTGGCTCGTTCGTATTGCCGTTCGTGACGGCAAGTTCTTCATGCTCACTACTGATTACGTCACAAATCGAGTCAATCTCACCATTGAGAAGACACTGGTCACTGCTGTCACCGTTGGGTAGAGCACGCAGATGCGTGGATAACCTGAGAGACGCATGTTTGATTCACTGAGCGACCGCCTCCAAGGGATTGTTAAGCGCCTCAAAGGAAAGGGGCGCCTTACCGAGGCCGATGTCGACGAGGTGATGGGCGAGATTCGAACCGCCCTCCTTGAAGCCGACGTCAACGTTGGCGTCGTTCGCGATGTCGTTGCCCGAATTCGTGAGGCCGCCATTGGGGCCACGGTGTCGCAGGCGCTCGACCCCAGTCAACAAATCATCAAGATTGTCAATGAAGAACTTGTTGCCATGTTGGGTGGCGAGACACTCAAGATCACCTACGCGAGCCAACCTCCCACAGTTGTGCTCATGGCAGGTCTACAGGGTTCGGGTAAAACCACAAGCGCTGCAAAACTTGCGCGTTGGTTTAAGTCGCAAGGGCGCCAACCACTTCTTGTTGGCGCCGACCTTCAGCGACCAGCCGCTGTTGAACAGTTGCGAACACTCGGTGCACAAATCTCTGTTCCGGTGTTCTCTGAACCAGGCGACCCTGTTGCTACTGCACGTCGAGGAGTAGACGAAGCAAAACGTTTAGGTAAAGACGTTGTCATTGTCGACACCGCTGGGCGCTTGGCAATCGATGAAGAAATGATGCGTCAGGTCGCAGACATCTCTGGTCAGGTATCGCCGAAGTACACCTTCCTCGTTGTCGATGCCATGACTGGTCAAGATGCTGTCGGAGTTGCCGAGGCATTCCATCAACGACTTTCTATCGATGGTGTCATTCTCAGCAAGCTCGACGGCGATGCACGTGGTGGTGCAGCACTATCGGTGAAGACCGTCATTGGTCGCCCTATTGCGTTCGCAGCAACCGGTGAAAAAATCGATGCGTTCGAACAATTCCATCCGGACCGAATGGCCGGACGAATTCTCGGAATGGGAGACATGCTCACACTGATTGAGCAGGCCGAGAAAGTTTTTGAACAAGACAAGGCCGAAGAAGCAGCACAGCGCATGCTGGAGGGCCAATTCACTCTCGAAGATTTTCTCGATCAGTTGCAGCAACTGAAAAAGATGGGTCCATTGTCCGGAATCATGGGCATGTTGCCTGGCATGCCGAAAGAAATGAAGAACGCTGAAATTGGCGACGACCAGGTGAAAGTCACCGAGGCCATCATTCGTTCAATGACTCGCGAAGAACGCGCCAACCCCGAGATCATCAACGGAAGTCGCCGCACCCGGATTGCAAAGGGAAGCGGCACTGAGGTGTCCGACGTGAACCGTCTCATCAAGCAGTTCCTCGAAATGCAGAAAATGATGAAGCGCATGGGCGGCATGGCCAAACCCCAAGGCAAAGCCGGAAAAGGCAAGTCCAAGGTGAATAAGCGCCAATTAATGCGCGAAGTGGGGGACATGCTGGGCGGTCAGGGCGGAATCCCTGGTCTTCCAGGTGCCGATGGCAGCCCTGGGCTCCCTCCATTCTTCAAGTAGAACCGTTGGGGGATGGGTCCCCACGCCGATAGCCTTACCTAGTCCCGAAATGGGTCCCTTCAGGAGAAATCGCAACATGGCAGTCAAATTGCGCCTCACACGAGTCGGCAAGACCAAGCAACCGCAGTACCGCGTTATCGCAGCCGACTCACGTCGCGCACGCGATGGTCGTTTCATTGAAATTCTCGGTCAGTACAACCCTCGTACCGAACCGTCCACCATCACTATCGACAACGACAAAGCAGTGAAGTGGCTCATGCAGGGTGCACAACCCACAGAGCGCGTTCGCAAGCTTCTCGAAATCAGCGGAGCTTGGGAACAGTTCACCGCTGCGAAGTCCAAGTAGTCCCGTGTCAGAGTTCGACACCAACACACTTGAGGCGCCCATCGCCACAGCAGTGCTCACACACATCGTGCGCAGCATTGTCGACGATGCCGACGCAGTACAGGTGTCATCTGGTCCTGGCAAGGGCGACAAGATCCTTCTTGAAGTCCGCGTAGGCCCCGGAGACCTCGGTCGCGTTATCGGCCGTCGTGGTCGCACTGCGCAAAGCATTCGCACGGTTGTTCGTGCTGCTGCAACGAACGACGACGTCGATGTCGACGTCGATTTCGTCGACGCGTAAATTCTGTTGAGCACGCCTCAGCCTCCCGATGGCCTGCTCGAGGTTGGTCGCATTGGCAAACCACATGGCGTCAAGGGAGACATTTTCATCTCGCTCACCTCAGATGTTCAATCCCGCCATGAAGTGGGTGCATCATTTGTTGTTCTCTCTGGTTCGCAACAACGCACTTTGGTTATCTCCACTGTTCGTGCGCAACAAGACAGATTCGTTGTTCATTTCGAAGGTGTCGACGACCGCAACGATGCAGAAAGATTGACCAACAAGTTTCTGTACGCCGAACCTATTGCCGATGATGGCGCATTGTGGGTTCATCAACTCATTGGTTCTGCAGTTGTCGACGTTGACGGGCAATCGTGGGGTCGCTGCGTCGGAGTTCTGAATAACCCAGCTCACGACATCTTGGAAATCGAAGGTGGCCTTTTGGTGCCTATTCCATTTGTTGAATCTTGCGACGGCACCACCACTGTTATTCGTCCGCCCGCGGGGCTCCGCGAGGCACTCACGGGGGAATAGCGTTTCCGTTATGCGCATTGATGTGTTCTCGCTGTTTCCCGAGATGGTCGACCAGTTCTGCTCGCACAGTTTGTTGGGTCGTGCTCAAACATCAGGCGCAGTCAATGTGTCCACACACAACATTCGCGACTATTCCACCGACACGCATCGCACTGTTGACGACACCCCATTTGGTGGTGGAGCCGGAATGCTCATGCGCGCCGAACCCATCTTCGATGCCATAGAAGCGGTGAAGCCCCCGCGTCCACTTCTGTTGCTTGGCCCCGGTGGCCAGAAATTCGATCAGTCAATGGCCAATACTCTTGCTCGCAGCGACGGGTTCAGTTTGCTGTGCGGCCGCTACGAGGGTGTCGATCAGCGTGTTCGCGAGCATCTCATTGACCACGAGGTATCTGTGGGCGACGTGGTCTTGGCAGGCGGCGAAGTGGCAGCGTGCCTCGTTATCGAGGCGGTCACTCGCTTGCTGCCGGGGGTCATGGGGAATTCTGAATCTCCCATCACCGAGAGTTTTGGGGCATCTGGGTTACTTGAAGAACCCCAATGGACGCGACCTGCCGAGTTCCGTGGGTGGGCAGTTCCTGAGATTCTGCGCGGGGGAGACCATGCCAAAATCACCCGCTGGCGCCGTGCCCAGGCCCTGTGGCGCACCCTCCAGCAGCGCCCCGACATCATCGAGGCCCGTGGCGGGCTCACAGAAGAGGAAAAGGCCCTGTTGGAAGGGGTGGACTTCTCCTCGTATCCTTCATTGTTCGCTTCGGACATGCCCGAACAGGCCTAGTGCCGTCCACATCTCAGAGTCGCCCAAGGAAACATCATGAAGACCACAGACATCGTTGACAATCAAAACAAGCGCGACGACATCCCAGCTCTTCTTCCTGGTGACGAAGTAAAGGTGCACGTACGCGTTGTTGAATCAGGCAAAGAGCGTATTCAGGTGTTCCAAGGCAACGTCATTGCCATTCAAGGTTCAGGCATTGCCGAGACCTACACCGTTCGCAAGCTCAGCTACGGCGTGGGCGTAGAGCGCACCTTCCCTAAGCACAGTCCATCTGTTGCAAAGCTCGAGGTTCTGAAGCACGGTGATGTTCGTCGTGCGAAGTTGTACTACCTCCGCGATCGCGTTGGTAAGGCTGCCAAGATTCGCGAAAAGCGCGAGTCCTAGGCCCTACCGAATCGGGCACTGGGTTCACCGGTGAACACCGACGATCTCGAAGACTTCGAGGCCGAACGCGAGTACAAACTCGCCCAGGAATACCAAGACGTCGTTGGCATGTTTAAGTTTGCCGTCGAGACCGAACGCCGGTTCTACTTGGCTAATGCTGTCACCGTCACTGTGAAGGGCGACAGCGCGCGGCCACTCATTGAAGTGGAGATGACCGACGCATGGGTATGGGACATGTACCGGAAGACCCGGTTCATTCCGTCGGTGAAAGTTCTCAGTTTCAAAGACATCAACGTCGAAGAACTTCCGTCCGAAGACATTCTTCCCCCCGACAGCATCTAGCTGCTCAACGGCTTGCTCGCGCACGCTGGGCAGAAGATCGTGTTGCTCAGTGGTACGTACAACGCGGGTTTACCATCCTTGCTCGTAATTGGACCATGCGCGGCGGCGAACTTGACGTAGTCGCTCGCAAAGGAAAACTTGTTGTCGTCTGCGAAGTGAAAGCTCGCGCCAACAACAACTACGGATCTCCGCTAGAAGCAATGACGCCAACGAAGGTTGCGCGAGTGCAGCGTGCAGGTCATGCGTTTTTTCGA
>CAIVDG010000413.1 GCA_903904615.1 uncultured Acidimicrobiaceae bacterium
CGTGTCGCGCTTTTCCCAGTCGGGATGCATGAGTAGTTCGCGACCCATGGTGGGAACACCAGAGAAGGTGGTGACTTTCTCGCGCTCGATGAGTTCAAGTGCACGACCTGCATCCCACTTGTACAGCATGACGACTTTTGCGCCTGTCAATGTTGCTGGGTGCAGAAGGCAGTTACACGCCGTGACGTGAAACAACGGCGTTGGCGCAAAGATGACCGCCGGACCAGCTGCAGGTGTTGAGGTTGGAGCGGACACGTCACCTGCTGCGATGGCTTTTTGTTCAGCGAGTGCAGTAGCTGCGCTCATTGCCGCAATGTTCAAGATGTTTGCGACAGAACCACGATTGGTTAATTGCGCACCTTTTGGAAAACCAGTTGTGCCGGAGGTGTAGAAAATTGTTGCATCGTCGTCTGTATCAATGTGCGCTTCGGGCAATGTGCCGGGGTCGTTACCCGACAAAGCATCGGCCCACTGCACTGCGCCTGCCGGCAGTGGCGAGGAGTTGCGGGCAACAATCAAATGAACGGGAGCAGCATCTTTAATCTCAACAAATCGATCAAGACGTTCTCCGTCAACGATGAGAACTAATGGCGTGCTGTCTTTCAACGCATACTCCATTTCAGGAGCTG
Source organism: uncultured Acidimicrobiaceae bacterium (assembly GCA_903904615.1). Taxonomy (GTDB): domain Bacteria; phylum Actinomycetota; class Acidimicrobiia; order Acidimicrobiales; family Ilumatobacteraceae; genus UBA2093. The sequence goes on from CAIVDG010000413.1 coordinate 630, forward strand.
TCCACCACGCATTCATTCCCACCAACGCAGCACCAAGCGAAACAGTGGCCCAGTAGCTAACCACCCACTCTGGATAGTTACGCATAGACACAGCCACTCGTGTTCCACGCGTGACACCTTGTGCTTTCAAGTACGCAGCAAAGATGCGAACTTGTGAATGAATTTCTGCATAGGTAAATCGTTCGTCTTCGTACACCAAATATTCGTTGTTGGCATGGCCCGCGCTGAGTTCCCACAGGGCCCTCATGTGAGGCGGTGCAGCGGTAAACACTTTCGTTGGAACGCCTCGCACGTCAGCGGTTGACGTTGCAAAGGGTGAGCCTGGGGCGTCGAGTTCGTTACGGGCGGCGATGTAGTGCTGAATCACACCCCCATCATTACCCAAATGTGACAAATGTCGCTAGGCGAAAGCGAGGCCCCCGGCGCCCGCTTTAGGCTGTGCGTGTGGGGAACCCTCAATGACATCTGAGTTCATCGTCGATGGCTGGTCTGCAAGTGGTCCGACCGCCACTCTCCGTTATCGGTGTGGTGAATTTTCTTTCGCAGAGCACATTCAATTCCCCGTCGAAGTTGAAGCTCACAGCACGGTGGAACGCCTCCTTGACTTGCTTTCCATCGTCGCAGGCGTGAGTTACGCAAAGGCCATGGCCCCCACCTCGGTGACGTTTCCTCAACTTGATATCTCCGATGCTGGGTACCGGGTTGTCTGCAAGACCTACAACGAAGGGATGCGGGAGTTTGCCTTTCATAACGGCCTCCCCCTCACTTCAACCTTTGAAATTGCCGATAACGCTCGCGGCGGGGACTTCACCATTGAGGCACTGCGCAGTGAGTCGGGGTCGCCACTCATTCCGTTCGGTGCTGGTCGAGATTCTTGCGTTGTCGCGAGCGCACTTCGCCACCTGAACCCCACCCTCTTCACCATTGGTGTGAATCCGTATGCACAACGAATCGCCGACCAATTGTCCCTCCCCCTACTGACCGCTTCACGGTCACTCGACCCGATGCTCTTGAAACTGAACGATGCCGGAGCACCAAACGGTCATATTCCTGTTACTGCGATCAACTCATTGATTTCATTGATTACTGCCGAGCTCACCGGTCATTCGAGTGTTGTCATGGCTAATGAAAAATCAGCTTCACGGCCAACGCGAATTGTTGATGGAGTCGAAGTGAATCATCAATTCAGCAAATCACTCGAGTTTCAACGTGTCCTCTCGTCCGCAGTAGACGCAGCGGGTTCTCTCGTGAGGTACACATCTGTTCTTCGAGACATTCCGGATCGGCACATCTCGCAAGCATTCGCAACACAATGCGCCGACCTGCATCCACTCTTCATGAGTTGCAACCAGGCAATGTTGCGAAACGAATCTCAGCGAAGCAGTGGCTGGTGTTGCCAGTGTCCAAAGTGTCGCGGAATGTTTTTGTCGTTGGCGCCGTACCTGTCACCGTCAGAAATGACGGCCATTTTCGGTCACGACCTTCTCAACGACAGCTCACAACTCTCTGGATTCTTCGATCTGATGTCCGACGAATCGAAACCATTTGAATGCGTTGCCGATGTAGGCGAAGCAAAAGAATCAATGAGACAACTTGTGAGGTCGCCCGAGTGGTCGAAGCATCTCATTGTTGTGGCAAGCCACGACATATGTGAAGCACCATCACTGCAACAATCAGACGAGTTGCAGGAATGGTCCGACACAGCATTCGACGCCGAGATTCGGGCGTTCTTGAAAGACCCCGCATGAAACTCTCCGACCTCCGTGGAATTCGTGTACTCGTGTGGGGCGGTGCTCGCGAGGGCTACACCGCAACAGAGATATGTCTCAAACAGAACTGCGCTGTTGCAATTGTGAGCGACACACCAGAGACGGACACTGACGCACAACGTTCTGCAGAAAGTCTGGACGTCCCACTTATCGGCGTCGCTGACATTCCTCAATGGAATCCAGACTTCATTGTGCGCTCACCTGGTGTCTCCCGATACCGAGATGAACTCACCAACTTTGCATCATCAGGACTTCTGGCTTTGTGGCTGGCAGACCAAGACCCGCGTCGCATTATCGGAGTCACGGGTACCAAGGGCAAAAGCACAACATCCACGTTGATTGCAAACATTCTCCAATCCGCCGGCCACTCAGTGGAACTTGCGGGCAACATCGGCGTTCCCGTCACACAAACATCACGCACCACAGACTTTGTTGTAGTTGAGGTCTCTAGCTATCAAGCAAGTGATTGCACCACATCACCTTCCATCGGTGTTCTCACAACACTTGGTGAAGATCACATCCCGTGGCACGGGTCTCTGGTCAACTATCACCGAGACAAACTGAACTTGTTTGGGCACCCACAACTCGAGCACATGGTGTGCCACGTTTCCGCGCATGAGGCACTTACCTCTTACGGCCATCACCACGCGCTCGGCAAAAAATTCAGCAACTCTCAGCATTCCGTACACGTTGCGCTCGCCACTCCACAAGGCGAAGCGGCATTGGAACGAATGGGGAACACCACGTTTCCGCGCAACTTAGAACTCGCAATGGATGCCGCACTGGCCGCCGACAATTCACTCACGCTCGCGCATGTTCTCGATGCGCTCGACAACACTCACCCGTTGCCCTCTCGACAGCAGCTTGTTGCCACGAAGGGCAAGCGCTTGTTTATTGACGATGCACTTGCAAGCAACCCGCTCGGTGTCATTGCTGCCATTGAACGGTTCGATATCTCTCGATTTGTTCTCATCATGGGTGGCGAAGATCGCAACGTCGATTTCGGACCGTTGTGTGAGGCCGTGAACAATGCTCAACATCTGGCTGGCATTGTGGTTCTTGGTGAGTCCAAGAGCAG
>CAIVDG010000414.1 GCA_903904615.1 uncultured Acidimicrobiaceae bacterium
GTGAGCTAACGAACCACAAGCTTCCACTGCGGCTGCTTGTTCCGCTGCTTTCTTTGTGCGCCCGGTGCCGCGACCCTGAACGCGACCTTCCACATACACGGCGGTTGTGAAAACACGTTCGTGATCGGGTCCTTCACCTTCAGTGACATAACGCGGCACGGAGAAACCCAAACGCGCAGTGAGTTCTTGCAAACGAGACTTTGCATCGAACATTTCCATGTTGGGAATAGCGTCTTCGATGCTGTCACTGAGAAGTCTGCGCACCAGATCGTATGCGGCAGACGCACCCCCGTCGAGGTACACCGCGCCGATGAGAGCCTCAAAAGTGTCAGAAAGAATTGATGCTTTATCGCGGCCGCCAGCTGCATCTTCACCTTTGCCGAGAAAGACGAACTCGCCTATTCCAAGCGCACGCGCACGATCGGCCAACGCATTCATGTTCACCACACTGATGCGAAGATCGGTCAGTTTTCCTTCGTGCATGTCGGCGAGTCGGTGATACGCAATGTCTGCTACCGCCCATCCAAGCACTGCATCGCCCAAGAACTCCAGACGCTCATTAGATTCCGCCGAATCATGTTCTGCCTGCCACGAACGATGAATGAGTGCGACACGAAGCAAGTCCTCGTTAATGAACGAATAGCCAAGGCGAGAAGCACATTCGCGTAGTGCGTCGTCGCCCACGTGACTCATGAGTCGTTATCCGTGAGCGCGAACGATGTACTCGACTGCGTCGGCAACTGTTTTGAGTTCAGCCAAGTCGTCGTCATTGAATTCGAAACCTGAAAAGTCTTGTTCGAGTGCGTCAACAAGTTCGATGAGTGCGATGGAGTCGGCACCCAGATCATCAGCGAATGACTGTGTTTCGCTGATGCCCGAGGCATCAATTTCCAGAATGTCGGCAAGGTGCTTGCACACTGTTGCGAAAACTGCGTTTCTCTCTACTGATGCCATGTGAAATCTCCGGTGGTGCTTCAGGGTTCGACAGTAGTGGCAGCGATGGCGGAGCGAATGGCTCCGACCATGTCGGTGTCCACCATTTCTTTGGCCACTTTGATTCCGTTCAACATGGCACGTGCACTACTTGAACCATGCGAGATGATGCACACCCCGTCGACACCGAGCAGGATTGCTCCACCGGTGGAATCGGGGTCAAACGTGTCATACAGCGGCAAAAGTGCTGGCATGAGAGACCTTGCTGCCTCTTTGTAATCGGGCTGAGCAAATGCTTCAAACAATGCCCCAATGACGGTCTTCAACGCGCCTTCAAGCGTCTTCAGAACAACATTGCCGGTAAATCCATCGGTGACAACGACATCGACATCGTCGGTCATAAGGTCGCGACCTTCAACATTGCCAATGAAGTTGATGTACGGCGCGGCGCTCAGTAGTTCGAAGGCTTCCTTGCGCAACGTGTCGCCTTTGCCTGGTTCTTCGCCAATAGACAACAGACCAACACGGGGATTCTTCACGCCAAATCGTTGCGTGGCATACACCGAACCCATGACAGCAAACTGCACTAACCACTCGGCTTGCACTTCGGCGTTTGCACCAGCGTCGAGCAACACAGTGGGAGTGCCACCAGGAACAGGAATGGGTGTTGCAATGGCGGGACGGGCTACACCTGTGATGCGACCGAAACGCAACAGAGCGCTTGCCATCGTTGCACCGGTATTGCCAGCAGAGATCATTGCGGAGGCTTTGCCATCGCGAACTGCTTCGGCTGCACGCACCAATGTGGAGTCACGCTTCTTGCGAACAGACTGCGCAGGATCGTCATCCATTTCGATGACTTCGGATGCAACAAAGACAGGAAGATCGCCAGCGCCTTCAAGACCTTCGGGGCCTACAAGGAGAACGGGGATGCCAGCGTCGGCAGCTTGATGTGCTCCCGCAACAATCTCGCTAGGCGCACGGTCGCCACCCATCGCATCAACGGCGATTGGCAACATGATGCAGGATCCTGAGATCAGTCGACGGAAATAGCGACGCGACCCTTGTACCAACCACAGGTGCCACACACAGTGTGAGGCAACTTGGCTGCAGCGCAGCGTGGGCAGGTGCTACGAGACGGCGCAGAGAGACGCCAGTTAGAGGCGCGACGCATACGTGTCTTTGACTTCGACTTCTTTTTCTTGGGAACGGCCACCGTGGTCTCCCTGTGTTAGCGGCAAATGCACCCGTTGTGGGGCTAGGTGATGATAGCCCGAGAACGGGAAAAACTCACTTGGGTGGGTCAGGAAGGCGACCTTTGAGGCCCTCAAGGGCAGCCCAGCGGGGGTCCGAGACCGTTGTATCGCAACCACAAGGGCCTTCAGCGAGGTCAATTCCGCACTGAGGACAAAAGCCCGGGCAGTCCTCACGGCACAAGGGCCCGAGGGGAACTGCGACCAAGAGGTTCTCTCTCACCATGGGCAAAAGATTGATCTGGTCGTTCTCGATGGAATAGGCCTCGGGGTCTTCGGGAATCTGTTGGTACAGCTCGGACACCTCGACAACCATGCGCTCCTGAAGAGGAGCAAGACATCGACGACACTCGCCGTGCCATGTGGCAGACGCTGTTCCCGCTACTGATACACCGTTCGACAATGACTCCAGATGAAGAGCGATTGCAACTGATTCGTTACTGATGCGGGCATCGTTGAACTCGAGATCGGCAGCTGCAACATCGACAGCAACGTCTTTTGTGGTTCCGGGCCACCGCAGCAGCTCAACAACATTGACAACAAGTGGAGTGGCCATACGGCAACCGCCTACAACAAGTCTTGGTCGAAGAAACCAGCGCCACCCTGCTGTTCAATTGGCTCTTCTGCTTCAGCGGGTGGTTGTGATCCGATGGACAACTTCTGTCGACCGTTGGCCACTGTCTTTGACAAACGGTCGAGAAGGATTTCAAAACTTCCCAAACGATGATCCAGGAAATCTTCGGTCTCGTTCTTCAAGCGACGTGATTCTTCTTCGGCTGCATCGATGACTTGTCGTGCCCGTGCTTCTGCTGCACGAACCACTTCGGTACGTTGCACCATGCGTTCTGCATGCTGACGTGCTGCGCCAAGCAATTCATCGGCTTCGCGCTTGGTTTTGTCTAAAAATTCTTGACGCTCTTTCAGCATCCAGCGTGCTTGACGAATCTCTTCTGGCAAGCGCACGAGAGCATCTTCCAAAAGTTCAATCACTTCGTCTCGATCAATGCGAGGAGTACTGGACAGCGGCACGCTTGGCGCGGTGGCGATGATGTCAATGGTGCGACGAAGAATGACTTCGCTCTCGCCTAAGCGAGCCTGAACGGGCGCTGGCTGCGGAAAAGAATCGTCAGAGACGTCATCAAAATCATCGAATGGCATGTGCATTAACTCCGTTGTGCTGAGGCAAGTGCCGCCGCAACAACTGGCGGCACCATAGATGAAACGTCACCACCGTGGGCTGCGATGTCTCGAATGAATCGACTACTGACATGACTGAGTCCCGGCTGACATGGCACATACACCGTGCGCACACCAGCAACAGCAAAATTGGTGTGGGCCATTTGCTGTTCCACCTCAAAGTCACCAGGAGTGCGAAGACCCTTCACGATGCACAACGCATTCACTGACTTCGCTGCGTCAACAGCAAGACCGGCGAACGCTTGAACTGTGACACCAGGAATTGATGCACACGCTTCACGAGCCACACGAACACGTTCATCGGTGGACAAAGTTCCCGATGGCTTGTCGGGGTTGTGCATGACGGCCACCACTACATTTCCGAACAACTCGGCCGCCTGTGCGACGACATCGAGATGACCGAAATGGATGGGGTCGAAGCTCCCGGGATACAGAACCGTGCTCATTCCCCCTCCACGGTACCGTCTGGCACACGGGCAGGTTGGAGAAATGACACATGAGTGCGGCCGTATTTCTTGTCTCGTACGGTGTCCCACCCCTCAACATCGCCTACTTCTCGGTCTGATTCCAGAACCACTACGGGCGCATTGCATCGGCCAAGTAAGTCCGCCCATTGCGAGAATCCGTACGGAGGATCTGCGATAAACAAGTCGACATCACCAAGGGATGCAACCGCAGATGTCGCATCAATAGCGAGAACCGTGGCGCGATCTGACAACCCCAATGTGGCGATGTTCTGACGTAAGACAACAAGCGCGCTCTTGTCTTTTTCCACGAAGATGCAATGTGCGGCGCCTCGCGACAGAGCCTCAATACCCATGGCACCCGTTCCCGCAAACACATCGGCAACGCGAGCGCCCTCGACAGCATCCATGCTGCCCAAAGCATTAAAGACCGCTTCTCGCACCTTGTCGGTGGTGGGCCGAGTGGCGTCTCCTTTGGGTGACTCAATACGTCGA
>CAIVDG010000415.1 GCA_903904615.1 uncultured Acidimicrobiaceae bacterium
GCGGCTAATCCCAAAGCAAGCGATACCTGCGACAGCAGCACCAGTATCTCAAGTGTTGATGCCGACGTTGAGTCCACAGAAAGGCCCAATGCGAATCCCAATGGGAGGCAAGTGGCCGCCACAGTGACAAGCACGGTGAAAGATGGGCGATTGACAGGGGAGCCAGCCACAATGCCGAGGCCCAAGAGGGTGAGAGCGGACCATGTCCACGGCGATGCAAGTGATTGCGCCACAAAACCATGAGTTGCGCCAACGGCTATGGCGGCCAATGCGCCTACCCACGAGGCGGTGGAGAAAGCCCTACGCACCTGTGTCCTCAGTTTTCGACATGTTGCGACCGCCCAATAGGTACCGCTGTGACGGTACTACGGGCGGTTTGTCCTGCTGTGGAATCTCAGGGAACCATGGCTTCTCGGTAGTCTGAAGGACAGATGAGCACAGTCGCCCCCACCGTCACGGTCGTAGTTCCGGGCACGCATCTCATGGCCGAGTTATTGGGTCAACGAGATGAACTGTTGCGCAGAGTCGAAGAGTCTTTTCCCGATGTTTCAGTTGTGGTGCGCGGGAATGAAATTCATTGTGCAGGTCCTCGAGCACACCAGGTAGGCAAGCTGTTCGAAGAAATGGTCTTGCTACTGCAACGCGGTGAACGTCTCGACCAATCGGTCATGGACCGAAGCATCGTCATGGTGCGCGCTGAACAGCGACCATCAACAGTTCTCACGGACGACATTCTGAAAGGCTCGCGTGGTCGCATGGTGCGACCAAAGACTGCGGGTCAGAAACGTTATGTAGACGCCATTCGAGAAAACACCATCACCTTCGGAATTGGGCCCGCGGGAACTGGTAAGAGTTGGTTGGCGGTGGCCATGGCTGTGCAGGCTCTGCATGCGCGTCAAGTGCAACGCATCATTCTCACCAGACCTGCTGTTGAAGCAGGAGAGCGACTTGGTTTCTTGCCTGGAGATCTCATGGCCAAGATCGATCCGTATCTGCGTCCGTTGTACGACGCATTGTTCGACATGGTGGAAGCCGAAGCAGCTCAGAAGTTAATCGAGCGTCAAACTATTGAAGTAGCACCACTTGCGTTTATGCGTGGTCGTACTTTGAACAACTCATTCATTATTTTGGACGAGGCACAGAACACCACTCCCGAGCAAATGAAGATGTTTCTCACGCGCATCGGGTTTGGTTCAAAGGTTGTTGTCACGGGAGACGTGTCGCAAATTGACGTTCCCGATGGCCGCAGCGGTTTGGTAGGGCTAGAAAAGAAACTCGGCAGCATCGACTCTCTTGCATTCGTCATGCTCGATGGCTCCGACGTTGTGCGACACCGTATTGTTGCCGACATTGTTGCTGCCTACGAAAGAGCGGGCAGTTCAGACCGGTCGTCCTCGAAGAGAGGTCAACAACGTGGGTGATTCTCGACCGCGTATCGATGCTCCGAAGCGTGCCGGTGGCGATGGCGTGCCTGAAGTTTTTTGTTCCGACGAACAATCGGATGTACCTATAGATCTTCCCCGCTGGAGAGAACTTGCCGTACATGCCCTGCGGGCAGAGGGTGTTCGCGGCGCATGTGAGTTGTCATTGTTCTTTGTGGACGAAGCAACTATTGCTGATCTGAATTCTGAGCACATGGGGAAAGTTGGCCCCACGGATGTGCTGTCGTTTCCTTTGGATGGTGTTGAAGTGGCCGATTCACAAGGTCCGGGTGCGCTCACGCGTGGGCCCGCGCGTCCTCATGCCGACCACGACGACATGCCTACGTTGTTGGGTGATGTTCTCGTGTGTCCTTCGGTTGCGCAGCGACAAGCACCCGAACATGCCGGAAACCTCGATGATGAAATTGCACTTCTTGTGGTTCACGGGGTTCTTCATGTGCTTGGTTATGACCATGCCATTGAAGAAGACACGATTCGTATGAGAGAACGGGAGTTGCGCATTTTGTGTGACCACCATTGGAATGGCCCAGCGCCACAAGGATTCAGACAGGACCACGACGAATGATTGCAGCCGCTCCAACCACAATTGATTGGTGGATGCTTTTTGGTATTGGGCTCTTGTTGCTCATCCTGATCGTGCTGTCCATTGCAGAGATGGGCTTGTCGCGAGTGTCAAAACCAAAGGCGCAGGCACTGTCCGATTCGGGTGCACGTGGTGGCGCAGCGCTGCTTTCTTTGGTGACCCAACCAGAGCGATGGGTGAATCCGTTGCTGTTGTCTGTGAATGTATGCCAGACAGTGCAAGCCACCCTCACTGGTGTGGTCGCCGGAAGATTGTTCGGCGCTGTGGGTGTTGCAGTGGGTGTCATTTTGAACGTTGTGGTGTTCTTTGTGTTTGCCGAAGCAGTACCCAAGACTTATGCCGTGCTGCATTCTGACCGTGCCGCATTGTCAACGTCACGGTTGGTGTCGTTGCTTGTCGCGTTCTGGCCCCTTCGCATGATCAGTCGTGCGCTCATTGGGCTCACCAACATTGTTGTAAAGGGCAAGGGTCTTGAACAAGGTCCGTTCATTGGTGAACAAGAGTTTCTGGGAATCGTTGAAGCTGCGGCCGAAGAAGAAATTATCGAACATGAAGAGCGTGAACTCATCGAGTCCATTATTGAATTCGGTGACACAGTGGTCCGAGAAATCATGCGACCAAAGCCGGACATCATCAGCGTGGATGCTGGTTCATCTATAGACGATGCACTTGATGAAGCGTTTGAACATGGTGTGAGCCGAGTGCCAGTGATGCGAGAAGACGAAGAAGGAAATGAAGATGTTCTCGGAATCATCTACGCCAAAGACCTCATGCGTCGCATTCGTGCAGGCGAAGGTGCGCTTACGGTTGACTCGTTGGTGAGGCCGGCAATCGTTATTCCTGAGAACAAACCAGTGGCAAAGCTGATGCGTGAGATGCAGCGCGAACACTTCCACATGGCAATCGTGGCTGATGAATACGGCAGCATCGTGGGTCTTGTCACACTGGAAGACTGCCTTGAAGAACTAGTAGGAGAAATCGTTGACGAGCACGACGATGAAGATCCTTTGGTGCGTCAGTTGCCAAATGGCGAATCTCTTGTCGATGCCGGAATGGCAATTTCTGAGTTCAACGATCACTTCCGCCTGAACCTTGACGATGATGAATTCGACACCGTCGGTGGTTACTTGTTCGGAACTCTCGAACACGTACCCGTTGTAGGGGAGTCCATTCAGGTGGATGGGTGGCGCATTGTGGTGGAGGCCCTAGAAGGACGTCGCATCACCGAGGTTCGCCTGAAGCCCGTTCTGGAAGACGACTAATTCGTTGCAGACGCGATGAGTTCTGATCGCTTTGGTTTACCCAAAGCGGTACGGGGAATGTGCGTGACAACGTGAACAGCGTGAGGTGCGCAGTGTGCCGGAAGTGATTCCTTTACCAAGTCTCGGACATCATTTAGTTCCAGAGTGTGGTCGCCCGCAAGAACTACCCACGCAGTCACGACGTGGCCCCACTCGGGGTGTGGAACTCCGCCAACGCAGACATCTGCAATGGACGGATGCAGAGCCAAGACTTCTTCCACGCGTTCAGGCCACACATTTTCGCCACCTGTAATGATGAGATCTCCTTCGCGGCCATCTACCTCTAAGCGGCCGTCGTGAAATGACCCCAGGTCTCCGGTGCGAAACCAGCCATTGTCATCGAGTGGGACGCTTCCATCTCGGTAACAGCGCAACAACATGGGCGCACGCAACCAGATAACTCCATCACGAATGTCAATCTCGACACCTTCCAATGGCGTTCGGTTGTACACAACACCACTTCCTGTTTCGGTGAGTCCGTAGGTAACACTGCAGTTGTCTGGCAGTGAACTTGGTGGTCGTGATCCGCCAAGAACAATGTGTCGGTACAGGTGTGGGTCTACGCGTTGTAGCGCAGTGGCTACCAACGACACCAATGTCGCGCCGTTACGTGCGGCGTTGTTGTACGCGTCAACAGAAAACTGTGGGGCGGTGATGAGGGGTGTATCCGTAAGGAGAGACCGCAGTACAACGCTGAGGCCACCGACGTGAGCGGGTGGCAAGCACGCAAACCATGTATCTGTTGTGCTTACCCCAAGTCGTTCCGACGTGGCTCGTGCACTGGCGGTGACAGCATCGTGAGTGAGTACAACACCCTTGGGTTGACCGGTGGTGCCGCTGGTGGCCACCACGACTGCGTCGCCTGGTTCGACAGGTTGACCCTCTATTCGCGCGTCTTTATTGCCGTCATAAACAATTGTGGGCTTGATGGTCTGAAGAACTCGTGCACGTTCGGGGGCTGGTAGTCGTTGGTCGAGAGGAAAGATGGCATCGCCCGAGTCCCACGCTTGCTTAATGCGGTCCACCATGCTCTGGCCGCACACCACATCGAGGCAGACCAGTTCGTTCACACATTCAGCGTATGTCCCGTGCGACACTTGACCAATGAGTTCATCACCGTCACCTTCGTCACTCGGCTGGAAAAAGTGGGTTGTGGGCGCTCGGCCTCGCACCCTTCC
>CAIVDG010000416.1 GCA_903904615.1 uncultured Acidimicrobiaceae bacterium
CGTGAGCTTTGTTGCCAGGAAGGAATTAGCGGCGTATTTCAGCGCCTCGGCACTGGCTGCGTTCATGCGCAAGATGGGTGCGTCAACCGCTGCGTATAAAGATGCAACCTTGTCGACGGCTTCCTCATTGTCGCCACCCACCACAATGCGAGTGGGATGCAGAAAGTCATGAAGTGCTGTTCCTTGGCGAAGGAACTCAGGGTTGGAGACCACCGATACATCGGTTCGTCCCAACCACTCAGCCACTACAACACTGCCACCGACCGGAACAGTGGACTTGTTCACCACAACAGTCCCTAACTGAAGATGAGGGCCGATTTGTCTAGATACGGCCTCTATGTAAGAGAGGTCAGCACTTCCATCGTCACCTTGGGGGGTAGGTAGACACAGAAAAACCACCTCTGCACCCGAAATGGCATTTATGACATCGGTGGTGAATGCCAAAGTGTTGGCGCTCAGACTGTGCGTAATGCCTTCATTTAGGCCATCTTCAGCTATGGGAGAAACTCCCGAATTCAAGAGAGAAATTTTCTGAAGGTCTATGTCTGCGCATGTCACGCTGTGACCCAGCAAACTGAGCCCAACTCCGGTTGATAGGCCTACATAGCCAGAACCGATTACAGCGAGTTTCGTCACGCGGAAAGTCTAATTGCGAACGGTTTACGTCATCAGTGAATGATGCCCATAACTTGCCAATAATCACGGACTATTCTGTACGAAGCAGTTGTCACAGCCCGTGACAACTCGAGAGGTTCACAATGCTTGATGCTCCACGAATTGAACAGGGACCCGGTCTGCGTGGTCGTGTTGCCTTTTTCGTAAAACGAGTAATCCGCCGTCTCTCGGGGTGGTATGTAGAACCTCGATTCACAGAAGTTCGTGCCCTACTTGAAGACCAGCAGAGAACAGTCATCTTTCTGCGTAAAGAACTCGACAACATGCACAGAGAGATGTCACAACTTTCACTCAGATTGCACCAACTCGAAGACAGAAACTAGTCGTCTCAGTAGACCATCTGCTTCCACATGACGTCCCACTTCTCCGCAATTCACCAATTTCATTCAGGCGCGTCTCCAGGTGATGCCATCACTAACCAAATGTTTGCATTGCAAGCCGAATTGCGAGCCATGGGTTTCGCGTCAAAGATTTTCGCAGAGCACATTGAAGCCGATCTTGCAACGTCAATACATCACATTGATTCACTTGTTCCATCGCCTCATGAACTCCTCCTCATTCACCACTCGATGGGGCATCGACGACTTGATCAAATCTTGGCGCTTCCTAACCCGATTGTCACCGTGTATCACAACATCACTCCAGCGCAGGAACTTACAGAAGTCGGGTACAAATACTTCTCACACATAGGTCGAAATCAATTAGATGTATTAGCGCAACAGTCACTGATGGGGATAGCCGACTCTCATTACAACAGGAAAGAGATGCTTCTTCGGGGCTTTAAGACAGTTGAAGTCATTCCAGTGCGCACCAACTTCAGAGAATTTCAATCTGCGCGCGAACTCCGCCATCCAGAAAGAGACTGGCTCTTCGTAGGAAGAATTGCGCCAAACAAGCAGCA